>JANNWF010000514.1:0-5372 GCA_031408455.1 Pseudoxanthomonas sp.
CGATCACGGCGGCGGTCTGTGTGCGCCCCAGACGTTCATGAATTTCGCCAAATTCCTCGTCGATGAGCTCAATGCCTGGCACTCGCGCGATCCGCACAGTTTTACTCCGGGCCCATTCACCCGCAGCACGCAGTCGATGCACTTCTACGACAGCATGGTAGTGATCGAGAAAGGCTTGCATCCCAAGCCGGAACAGATCATCAGCGGCAAGCCAAGTTTTGCCGATCCGGCAGGGACAACAGTCGAATAACAATCATCCGCCCGCGGCCGGCCGCAAGCACCCAGCCACCGCTTCGGCCGTGAACGGCCAATCAAGCTCGCGTTGACCAATCCGCAGCACCGGTACACGACAACCGTAGCGCGTCTCGAGCTCGGTATCGCCATCGATGAACACGCTGTCGAAATCGGGCACGGCCGCGTCTGCCAACACGGCCAAGGCTAGGTCACATAGGTGGCAGTCGTCGCGTTGGAAGAGGATGGCTAGATTCAAGAACTCGCTCGGTTTTGGCGTTAGAGCAGCCGAGCAAGCTCGGCGCTACAGTGGCGGGAACCGCCAGCAGCGGCACATCCACGCTCTTGTAGAGCCGACCGAGCGAAGCGAAGGCGCGCGCTCCGCTCGCGAACTTGCTCCGCTGCCGTTGAGGAAAGGGGGCCACTGCGGTGTGAGCATTCCATCGCGCGCCTAGAATACGACTCCCAACCGGCGGACAGCACCCATGGCGGTCAGCGTTTTCGACTTGTTCAAGATCGGCATCGGTCCCTCGTCCTCGCATACGGTGGGGCCGATGCGGGCGGCGGCGCGGTTTGTGGATCGCTGGCTGGCGCAATCCGGGCGCTTGGCTGACTGCCAACGCCTGCGCTGCGAATTGTTTGGCTCATTGGCCTTGACGGGCCGCGGCCATGGCACCGACAAGGCTGTGCTGCTGGGACTAGAAGGCGAGCAGCCCGATCGCGTCGACCCAGACCGTATTCCCGAAGCGCTTGCGCGGATTCGCAGCAGTAAGCGGATCAGCCTGCACGGCAGCCATGCCATCGACTTTGATGAGAAGCGCGACCTCGTCTTCAACAAACGACAAAAGCTGCCCTTACATTCCAATGGCATGCGCTTTTCTGCGTTTGACAGCGCCGATCAGCTGATCGCGACGCGTGACTATTACTCGGTCGGTGGTGGCTTTGTGGTCAACCAAGACGAAGCCGCCGAAGACCGCATCGTCGCCGACACCACCGAGCTCACCTACCCGTTCAACAGCGGCGACAGCTTGCTGGCGCAGTGCCGCGAACACGGCATCAGTATTGCGCAACTGGTGCGCGCTAATGAAGGCGTTTGGCGCGATGAGGAAGCCATCAACGCGGGTCTGCACCAGCTGTGGGAAGCGATGCAGGCCTGCGTCGCCCGCGGCATTCGCTCCGAGGGCACCTTGCCTGGCGGTCTGCATGTCTCACGCCGCGCACCCGCCTTGTTCAAGGAACTCTCGTACCGTCCGGAAGCGGCGATGCGCGATCCGCTGACTGTGCTCGATTGGGTCAATCTCTACGCCTTGGCGGTGAACGAAGAAAACGCCGCCGGTGGCCGCGTCGTCACCGCGCCGACCAATGGTGCAGCGGGGATCGTTCCCTCGGTGCTGCATTACTACGACCGTTTTTGTCCGAGCGCCAATGAAGCGGGCATCTTTGATTTCCTGCTCACCGCCGGCGCGGTTGGCATCCTGTACAAGGAAAATGCATCGATATCGGGTGCGGAAGTCGGCTGCCAAGGCGAAGTCGGCGTCGCCTGCTCGATGGCCGCAGCGGGGCTTACCGCTGCGCTCGGCGGCACGCCCAGTCAGATCGAGAATGCCGCTGAAATTGGCATGGAGCACAACCTCGGGCTGACTTGCGACCCGATCGGCGGGCTGGTGCAGATCCCCTGTATTGAGCGCAATGCGATGGGCGCGGTGAAAGCGATCAATGCCTCGCGTATGGCGATGCGTGGTGATGGCAAGCACAAGGTCAGCTTGGACAAGGTCATCAAGACCATGCGCGACACCGGCCGCGACATGCAGGACAAATACAAGGAAACATCGCGCGGCGGGCTGGCGGTGAACGTGATCGAGTGTTGAGGGTGCAAAATCGATGCGCCCGCTACCGCGTCGTTCACCACCCATGGAACACCGGAAACGCTGTTGTGGGAGCACCGGCAGCCTTCGCCACTGCGATAGCCGCGCACACGATGAAGCAGCCGCTGCCTGCTCGCTCGCAACTACAGCCTGCAAGCGGCGGCTGGATTAGACTCGCACTGTGAATCTGCCTCGCCACCTTCCGCGTTATGCCGCCGTGCTTGGCCTCTACGTCGGCGGCGCGGCGATTGGTTCGGAGGTGTTGCACGGACCCGACCAAGTCGCGCTGATTTGGCTGCCCTCAGGGGTGGCGCTGGTCAGCTTGTTGATGTTTGGTCGTCGCTACTGGTTGCTGCTGCTGGCGGCCGACCTGCTGGCGCAAATGCTGCTGGGTGCGCCTTGGGGTTTCTTGCCTTTTTCGGCCGCCGCCAATGTGCTGGGCGCGCTCGCAGGGGCCCAATTGGCCATCCACTTGGGCGGTCGTCAATTGGCCGGCTTCGCGGTGCGCACGGGTTTGGCGGTGCTCGCCGGCGGCATCCTGATGTCGGCACTGGGCGCGCCGATTGGCGTCGCTGGGCTGGTCTTTAACGGCATGAGTCCAGCCACAGAATCGCTATCGGCAGTAGCCAAGTGGTTTACAGGCAATTTGTTTGGCGTGGTGTTGGTGGCACCGGCCTTGCGCTTGGCATTTTTGCGTCGGCATGAGCGTCGAGATGTGGGTCAGCGGATGCGCTTTGCCACGCGCCGCGAAATGGTCATCTGGACCCTCGTGTTTGTGTTCAGCGCCCTAGTCTTGCTGGCGTCTTCGCAGATTGCGCCAACCTACGCGCTGGGCTTGACCGGCCTGCCCTTGGCCTTGTTGTTGTGGAGCGCGCTGCGCTTTCCGCCATTGATGACCGCGCTGGGCGCGCTGCTGGTCGGCGTTGGCTTGACCCTGACCGCGGGCATGGGGCTGGGCGGCTTTTATCCACCCCCTTCATTGTTTGAGGCCGTGGTGTTGCTGGTATTTCTGTCGGTGGTGACCTTGGCGCCGTTGTTTCTGGCCGCCACCACGTTCGAGAGCCGCATCGCCTCCAGCCAGATGCTGCGTGCGGCCACTCATGATGAGCTGACCGGCCTGCTCAATCGGGTCGGTTTTGAGGCGCAAGCGCGACGTTTGATTGAAGGCGGTGGAGAAGAGCCGATGGCCTTGGCCTATATCGATCTCGATCAATTCAAGCTGATCAACGACACCGCCAGCCACGAGGTAGGTGACGCGCTGGTGCGCTCACTGGCGGGCGTGGTGAGCGCCTCGATTCGCAGCGATGACATCCTGGCGCGCATCGGCGGCGACGAGTTCGCGGTGCTGTTACGCAAGCGCTTGCCGCTGGAGGCAGAGCGCGACTGCGAACAGCTGCGCGAAGCGATTGCCGAGTTTCGCTATCCGCACACCGGCCATGTTTATTCGTTGACGACCAGCATCGGACTGGTGCCGTTTTTGCCCCGTCGGCAAGACTACCCAGCCCTGCTCGCGCAAGCCGACAGCGCCTGTTTTGGCGCCAAAGAGATGGGCGGCAATCGGGTCAAGATGGTCACCACCGGCGAGGGCGCACGTGAGCGCTCGTCGGCGATGCTATGGGCGATGCGCCTGACCACCGCGCTCGAACAAGGCAACTTCAGACTCTACTGTCAGACCATCAGTCCGCTGGTGTTGGGGCTGGCAAAGGGCCGTCATTTCGAAGTGCTCACCCGCATGACCGACCCGAAAACCGGCGCGCTGTTGCAGCCCGACCAGTTCGTCGCCGCCGCCGAGCGCTTCCGCTTGGGCACGCGGCTGGATCGACACGTGATTGAACTTACCTTGACGTGGCTGGAAGCGCATCCTGCGGCGCTGGCAGAAGTGGAACTCTGCGGCATCAACCTGTGCGCGGCTTCAGTCAACGATCCTGAGTTTCTGATTTTCCTGCGCAAGCGTTTGATCGAAAGCAAGGTGCCGCGCGGCAAGCTTTGTTTTGAAATCACCGAAACCTCCGCCGTCCGCGACTTGGGCGAAGCAAGGCGTTTTATCGACGGCGTGCGCGCACTTGGTTGCCGCTTGGCACTGGATGATTTTGGCACCGGTTTTTGTTCTTTCGCCTATCTCAATGCGCTGGATGTCGACTACTTCAAGATCGACGGCAGCTTTGTGCGCGAGCTTGATACCTCGCCGTTGTCGTTATCCATCGTGCGCGCCATTGCCGACATCGCGCGCGGCATCAACAAGCGCACGGTCGCCGAGTTTGTGGAGAACGAAGCGATCCGCGACCGCCTGTATCACTTGGGCGTCGACTATGCGCAAGGCTATGTCGTCGATCAACCAACCCCCATCGACGACTACTTCAACGCCCCGCCGCCGGGCCTGAGCAAACCACTGTCGCAAGCCGCCTGAGTCGCGGCGCAACGAAGCTTTTGTAGAGCGGAGCTTGCTCCGCTACGCCGACCGACCGACAGCAGCCGAGCAAGTTCGCGCGCGGCGCGCGCGCCTTCGCTGCGCTCGGTCGGCTCTACCAGGGCTCTCTCCTAGACATGCATCGGATCAGCTTTTGTAGAGCGGAGCTTGCTCCGCTAGAACGACGCAGAGCAGCCGAGCAAGTTCACGCGCTGCGCACGCCTGCCTTCGCTTCGCTCGGTCGGCTCTACAAGAGCAGCAGCCACGCCCGTTGGATATCGCTCCCTTCCGATCGGCTTTCACTCAATACGCCGACACCGCCGTCGCTGGCTCCAGCGCGGCCGCGCGATCAAGCCCCGCCGCGATATCCGCCAGCAAATCGTCCACCGCCTCAATCCCCATCGACAACCGCAACAGCCCGTCACCAATGCCCGCCTTGGCCCGCACTTCAGCGGTCATCGCGGCATGGGTCATGCTTGCCGGATGTGCGACCAGGCTCTCCACACCACCCAGCGATTCGGCCAAGGTGAAGCACTGCAAGCCATCAAGGAAAGCCCTGACGGCTTCGATGCCACCACCGAGTTCAAACGAAATCATGGCGCCAAACCCAAGCTGCTGCCGCGCTGCCAGGGCATGTCCGGGATGGCTGGGCAAGCCCGGAAAATGCACCGCCGACACCGCCGGATGATCGTCCAGCAAGGCCGCCACCGCGTTGGCGTTTTGTGTATGCACGCGCAACCGAGCGTCCAAGGTGCGCAGGCCGCGCAAGGTCAAAAAGCTATCGAAGGGGCTGCCGGTGAGGCCCAGCGCATTCGCCCACCAGGTCAGACGCTGGTGCAGTTCGGCATCACGCGCGACCACCGCGCCAC
>JANNWF010000515.1:0-4561 GCA_031408455.1 Pseudoxanthomonas sp.
GAGATCGACAATCAGTTCTGCCGCCGCCGCCAAAGTGAGCGCGCCGCCGGCGAGCAGATAGATCGGATCCTGCCAATGGTTGAAGGTGAACCAGAGCAGGCCAATGAACGCCGCCGCCGCGAGCACGATCTGTGGCAGCAGCCATAGCGAGTGGTGACGAAATGCGCGCGCCGTGCGGCCGGCCAACGCCTTGGCGACCGCGGCGCGGTCCAGCGTTAGCGCAGCAGTCACCGGTTGCTGCGACTCCTTCCAGCGCCCGCGCAGGGCGTCCAGATCTAAACCATTCCTATCGATATTGTTCACGCGTTCTCTCCGTTGCCGGCATTGAGCCGTTGCAACTTGTGTTTGATGCGCCCGATGCGGGTCGCGACGTTGGTGCCGGTGAGGCCGATCATCGAAGCGATTTCTTCCTGCCCATAGCCCTCGAGATAGAGCAGGATCAGCGCGCGATTGATGGCGTCGAGTTGGCCGATGAGGTGATGCAGGGCGAGCAAGTCGTCGCTTTGCGCGGCCATGGCTTGATCGGCCGCGGCGAGATCCATTCCGAACTCGTCGAGAGGCAAAGCGTCGCGAATCCGTCGGCTCTCACCGCGATAGCTGGAGATCGCAACATTCATGGCGATCTGATGCATCCAGGTGGAGAAGGTGGCGCGACCGTCGAATCGCGGCCAGGCCCGCCATAGCTCAACCACGATTTCCTGGATCAGATCGCCGCGATCCTCGCGCCGCGCGCAATAGGCATTCGCCACCTTGTAGAGGATTCCGCGATGCGGCTCGAGCGCATCGATGAAGGCGGCTTGTGAGGAACTGACGCTCATGTGGGCTTGACTGTTGGCGAGTCCGAAATGGTCTCGCTTGAGTGATTCGCCAATCGGCAGTGGTTTATCACAGCGCCGGAGCCACTGTGACGTCGGCGATTGCTTTCGCCGGCGACTTGCCGTTCAGCAGACGACCGATTGCCCGATCACGAACGCAAAAGTGATAGCTCGCCAGCATCACGCCCATGGCAACCGTCAACGCCAGTGGATACTCGATCCACCACGGCCAATCCATCTGCACAGCCACTACCTGCAGCGCCATCACCAACGGGATGTGGATCAGATAAACCCAGTACGAGGCATCCGCCAGATAGCGCCGCAGCGGGCTGGCAGCGCTGCAGAAGCGCAGGCTGATGCCGATCAGGGCCAGTGTCCAGCTCCACGCGGCCGTCGCGTAACCCAATGCATAAGCCAAGGTCTCAATGTCGCCGCTCGCAGGTTCAGCACCCGGGATGAGTCCGATGGTGGCGAGGCAGCCTGCAGTCGCTGAGATTGCGAACGTCAGATTGAGCGGCCAGCGACGCTCAAGCTGAGTTAACAAATCGCGTTGCCGCTCAATCGCCCAACCTACCGCGAATGCCAATGAAAACGTCATCGTCGCAGCCAGATTGGGATACAGCGAATGATCGGGTGTGGGAACGCCAAACCACGCGTACCAAGTGGGCAACGAGAACAGCGCCAAACCTACCGGCACGGCCAGCAACAGCGGTGCCATCGGACCAAGAATGGCGTGGACTACCCGATCCAGAGCCACCTGCACGCGACCGCCGCGGTCAAGCATTGCCAATGCCGAACGCAAAGCGAGCATTGCCGGATACAGCAATGACAGCACATACAAAAACCACAGGTGAGTCAGCGGGAAATCATCAGCGGTGAAGGCCGGGCCGGGCGGCGATTCGGCGGGCAGGACGCCGCCGAACTTGATCCACGCACTCCACACCACGACGATCACGATGCCGGTCATCACCAGCGGCCACGCCATGAGCAGCGGCAACAGGATGCGCTTGCCGCGATCCTTGATGAAGGCCGTCAGGCCCAGACGATTGAGCGCCAGCCGACCAAAGAATCCGGCCAGCAAGAAGAAGGTGGTCATCCGAAACAGATGAATCCAGTAGAACCACACCCCCAGTGCAACGCTGGAATCCGCCTCGCTGACGATCCAGAAATATTGCGAGCCCGGCAGATACGACATGCTGGCATGCAGGGCAACACCAAGCAGCAAGGCAAAGCCGCGCAGGGCGTCGAGTCCGTGCAGGCGATGTACGGGAAAGGGGAGGGAAGCAGCAGCGAGTGACATGATCAAGATCCTTGCGGGCAATGAACCAACGCGGACTTAAGTTCGTCCGACGATCAGTTATTCGCCGCAAGCACAGGAAATATCACAGCGTTGTGCCGAAGCTAGCTGCCCGGACGTATTGAGCAGCTCAGTGTTGCAGGCGAAGCCGCCCGCTGTCGGTGGAAGAGTCCCGTTCGTGCTGATGCTTCGGCATGCTCAGCATTGAGTTGCTTGCGGCAATCGAAGCACGCGCGGCAAGCTGGCACTTTACGAATTGTGTTTGGATACCTCAGCAGGAACGGACCGAGAGGCGTGAGAGTGATGCAACCACTCGCCTCAGGCCTCAGTGCGGTAAACCACCACCGTCTTGCCGCGCGCGTGCAGGGCGCCTTGTTCTTCCAATTGCTTCAGCACACGTCCCGCCATCTCTCGCGAGCAACCGACGATGCGTGCCAGTTCCTGTCGGCTGACGCGAATCTGCGTGCCCTGCGGATGGGTCATGGCGTCGGGCTCTTCACAGAGATCGACTAGGGTGCGACTGATGCGATTGGAAACGTCCAAGAAGGCCAGCCGGCTGGCCTTGCGGCTGGTGTGCAACAGCCGTTTGGTTAGTTGCGCGCCAATCGCAAACAGAATGCGTGGGCATTCGTCAGCCAGTGGACCCGCAAACAAGGCGTGTAGTCGTTCCACGCCGATCTCGGCCAACTCACAGGGGCTGCGTGTGCGGAGCAGCACTTCGCGCTGTGGCGTGTTGACGAAGATGCCGGTTTCACCGACGAAATCGCCAGCGTTGATGTAGGTGAGCACCAGCTCACGACCATCTTCTTCCTCAAGCATCACGCTCAAGGTGCCGCTGATGACGTAGTAGATGGTGCCGGCGGGATCACCTGGACGAAACACGTCGGCGCGACTGGGGTAACGGCGACGATGGCAGTGCGCCAAAAACCTATCCAGAGAGAAAGGATTTGGCGCCAACGACGCAGGTTGGATGGGCCGCCAGAGTGCTGTGGCCAAAGTGGTCATCGAAGTTTTCCCCCGCGCCGCAGTGGCGCCTGTCGCAAGAGTAAACGCGCCTTGGCTACGCGGCAATGCGTCACACTTTTGAGATGCCGATGCGTGGCGGCGAGAGCCGCGATAGTGCCTGTCTTGAATTTGGTCGATAATCACCGGCTATTCTGCTTGGACCGGACCCAACGACCGTGGTCAAACCTTTGCCTCGTTTGAAGCTGCAAGGCTTCAACAACCTCACTAAAGCGCTGAGCTTCAACATCTATGACGTCTGCTACGCGGTCAGCGAAGAGCAGCGGCAGCGCTATATCGAGTACATCGACGAAGCCTACAACGCGGATCGATTGACACAGATTTTGACCGAGGTCGCCCACATCATCGGCGCCAACGTGCTCAACGTCGCCCGTCAGGACTACGACCCGCAGGGTGCGTCGGTAACGATCTTGATCTCCGAACAGCCGGTGATCGACAAGAAAGCCGCCGGCAAAGAAGTGCTGCCGGGGGCGGTGCGCGAGCATCCCACCGATGCATCGGTGGTGGCGCATCTGGACAAGAGCCACATCACCGTCCACACCTATCCGGAAACGCATCCACAAAACGGCATCGCGACGTTTCGGGCAGATATCGATGTCGCCACCTGCGGCGTGATTTCACCGCTGAAGGCGCTGAACTATCTGATCGAGAGTCTTGAGTCCGACATCGTGATCATGGACTACCGCGTGCGCGGATTTACCCGTGACGTGCGCGGCAAGAAGCACTACATCGATCACAAGATCAACTCGATTCAGGATTACTTGGCCAAGCACATCCGCAACAAGTACGAGATGTTCGATGTCAATGTTTATCAAGAGAACATCTTCCACACCAAGATGCATGTGAAAGAGTTCGATCTCGATACGTACTTGTTTGAAGAGAAAGCCAAGAACCTGAGCTTCAAGGAACGCCTGCGGATAGAAGCGCAGCTAAAGCGTGAGATCGAAGAGCTGTTTCACGGGCGGAATCTGGATTGACCTTCGAGCAGTAGCCGACCAAGTTCGCGCGCTGGGTGCGGACGCCGTCGCTACGCTCGTTCGGCTCTGCAGCGGCACGCCAAACTTCTACCATCCGTCATTCCGGCGAACGCCGGAATCCGCTGGGGTTGGTTTGCCTCGAACTCTCGGGCTGCGGGTGGATTCCGGCGTGCGCCGGAATGACGGGGCTGTTGGTTGCCGGGCGAGTCTGACGGTTACCCGAACCCCGAACTAATGAGCAGCCGAGCCAGTTTGCGCGCACCGCGCGCACGCCTTCGCTTCGCTCGGTCGGCTCTATAACGGCACGCCTAACTCTCACCATCCGTCATTCCGGCGAACGCCGGAATCCACTCGATTGCCTCGCACTCTCCGCCTGCGGGTGGATTCCGGCGGGCGCCGGCATGGCGGGGGTGGGGGGGGTTGGCGAGTCGTGAGGTCGATAGAGCAAC
>JANNWF010000516.1:0-10812 GCA_031408455.1 Pseudoxanthomonas sp.
ATGACCATCCAGTCGCCGCAGCAGCATGCCTACGACGAACGCGACAAGGTGATCTTCCGCAGCCTCTGCGCCTACGGCGCCATCGCCCTGGACAATGCTGTCGCCTACCGCCGCCTGGCCGAAGCCGATGCCGAAGTGCAGCGTGTGCTCAGCGAACAAAAGCGCTGGCTGGAACAGGAAGTCAGCGCCCGCACCGTCGAAGTGCTGCAGCAGAAAGCCGACATCGAACAGGCCAATAGCACCCTGTCGGTGCTGGGCGAGGTCGGCCGCGAGATCACCGCCATGCTTGATGAGGCCCAGGTCTGCCAGACGCTGGAGCGTCACGTCCACAGCCTGCTCGATGCCTCCACCTTCGCCGTCTACCTGCTCGATGACGATGGCCGGGCACTGACTTCGGCTCTGCGCATGGAAGCCGGCACACCGTTGTCGACAGCTGAGATCGAGCTCGACAACCCCACCCGCCACGCCGCTCGCTGCGCCCGCGAGCGCCAGGAACTCTACGTCGAGACCGAGCCCGGGGCGTTCAACCCCAGCCATGTTCCGGGCACGCTGCGCACCCTCAGCTCACTGTTTGCGCCGCTGATGATCGGTGAGCGCCTGCTCGGCGTCATGACCATCCAGTCCCCGCGCGAACACGCCTACAGCGAGCGCGAGCGCCTAGTCTTCCGCACCCTGTGCGCCTACGGCGCCATCGCTCTGGACAATGCCGCCGCCTACCGCCGTCTGAGCGAGTCCGATGCCGAGATCCAGCGCGTGCTGCGCGAGCAGCAGGCCTGGCTGGAACAGGAGGTCAGCGCCCGCACCGCTGAGGTGGTGCTGCAGAAGGAGGACATCGAGCGGGCCCATCGCAATCTGGCGGTGCTCGGTGAAATTGGCCGCGAGATCACCGCGACCCTGGACGAGGCGGCGATCTTCCGGACCTTGGACAGCCACGTTCACGCCATGCTCGATGCCACCGCCTTCATCATCTATCTCATGAATGCCGATGGTCGCGGCCTCACCTCGGCCCATCTGGTGGAACAGGGGCTGCCGGGCGCTGTTGACCACATCGAACTCGACAGCCCGACGCGGATCGGCGCGCGTTGCGTACGCGAGCGGCGCGAACTGTCGCTCACCTGGGAACCCGACCAGGAACTTCCGAGTTACGTTCCCGGCACGCTCCACTGCCTGAGCGCCCTGTTCGCGCCGCTGATCATCGGCGAGCGCGTGATCGGCCTGATGACCATCCAGTCGCCGCGCCGTCACGCTTATGGCGAGCGCGAGCAATTGGTTTTCCGCACCCTGTGTGCCTATGGTGCCATCGCCCTCGACAACGCCGCCGCCTACCGGCGCCTGGCCGAGGCGGACGCCGACGTGCAGCGCATGCTGCGCGAGCAGCAGGTGATCTTCGACAACGTCGCCGCGGCGGTGTTCTTCGTCAAGGACCGGGTCATCCACCGCTGCAACCGCGGCATGGAGGAGATGCTGGGCTACGGACCCGGTGAACTGCTTGGCCAACCGACCCAGGTGTACCACCCAAGCCGGGAATCCTGGGAAGCCATGGGCCGCAAGGTCTATCCGCCGATCCATGCTGGCGAGGTGTCCGAAGGCGAGTGGCAGATCATGCGCAAGGACGGCGCGCTGATTTGGATCTCCTTCCGCGGCCGCGCCCTCGATCCGGTTGACGAGTCGCAGGGCACGATCTGGGTGGCGCACGACACCACCGAGCGCAAACGCACCGAGGCCGAACTAGAGACCATCCGCCGCGAACAGCAGATCATCCTCGACAATAGCCCCGGCGGAGGCATCCTGCTCACCCGCGACCGCATCATCGTCAGCTGCAATGCTGGCCTTGAAAAGCTGCTGGCTTACGAGCCTGGAACCCTGGCCGGGCAGCCGGCACGGGTCAACTTCGCCAGCGACCAAGCCTATGAGGAATTCGGACGCTGGGTCTATCCCATCCTCGCCAGCGGCGGCACCGCCAAGGGCGAGGTCGAGTACCGAGACCGCCACGGCGAGCCGATCCTCGCCTATATCAGCGGCAAGGCGGTCAATGCGGGCGATCTGTCGCAGGGCGTGGTCTGGATGGCTACCGACCTGCGCCAGCAAAAGAAAGACGCCGCCGAACTGGACCGCGCCCGGCGCGAGCTGCAGATCATTTTCGACAACAACATCGGCGCCATCGCCATCATCCGCGACAGCCACATCGAACGCTGCAGTCGCGGCTTCCTGACCATGTACGGATACACCGCCGAGGAAGCCGTGGGCCGGCATGTCGATGATTTCTCTGTGTCGCCGGAATCTTCCGAGGCGCTCGGGGCCGCGACCGACCCGGACCTGCGTGCCGGCCGCGTGGTCAGCGGCGAGTACCCCTACCGGCGCAAGGACGGCAGCAGCGGCTGGCTGGTGTACCAGGGCCGGGCGCTCGATCCCGACGACTTCGACAAGGGCACCATCTGGCTATGCCAGGACATCAGCGAGCGCAAGCAGACCGAAGCGGCCCTGCAATGGGCCCTGCAGGAACAAAAGGCGATCTTCGACAACATCACCGGCGCCATGTGGATCGCCAAGGACGGCGTCATCGAGCGCTGCAACCGCGGCTTCGAGGAGATGCTCGGCCTGGCTCCGGGCGAAGGCGTGGGCAAGCCGCTGCGTGTCGGCATCGCCTCGGAGGAGTCCTACCGGGCCTTCGTCAAGTACACCGCGCCCATCATCATGGCGGGAGGCGTCGCCGCCGGCGAGTTGCAGTACCGCAGCGGTAGCGGCGAGATACGTTGGATGCTTTACCAGGGGAAGGCCATCGATCCGCACAACATCAGCCTCGGCACGATATGGTTCTCGCAGGACATCACCGAACGCAAGCAGGGCGAAACCGCGCTGCTCGAAGCCAAGGCCAATCTCGAGCGCGGCCTGGCCGAAGTCGAGCAGCTCAACACCAAGGTCTCTCTACTCGGCGAGCTCACCGGTTTTCTGCAGGCCTGCCCCTCCGCTGTGGAGGCCTTCAGCTGCATCAGCGATTTCGGCCCGCGGCTGTTCCCCGGCAGCGTCGGCGCGCTTTATCTTGCGGAGGAGAGCGGCGACCTATGGGTCGAGCAAGGCCATTGGGGCAGCGACCGATTCGCGCATTCGCTGCCTACCCAGAGCTTTCTCGGCAGCGCGTGCTGGGCACTTCGGCGTAGTCGCGCCTATCGCGTCGACGCACCGGCGGGCGCCCTGTGCTGCCCGCACGTCGCCGAGCGGAGCGAGCATTACAAACCCTACACCTGCCTCCCGCTTACGGCGCAGGGCAAGACTTTCGGTCTGTTGCATGTTGAGCACCACGAAGCCCAGGGCGGCGCCGAGGCCGACCGCCGCCACGGCCTGGCGGTGGCAATGGCCGAGCAGATCGCGCTGGCGATCGCCAACGTCCAGTTGCGCGAGGCGCTGCTGCAGCAATCCATTCGCGACCCGCTGACCGGCCTTTACAACCGCCGCTTCCTGCAGGAGTCGCTATTCCGCGAGATGGCCCACAGCAAGCGCAACCAGTCGGCACTCGCGGTGATGATGATCGATGTCGACCACTTCAAGAAGTTCAACGACACCTTCGGCCACCATGCCGGCGACGTGGTGTTGCAGAGTGTCGCCCGGGTGATCGAGGCGCGCTTTCGCCGCAGCGATGTCGTCTGCCGCTTCGGCGGCGAGGAGTTCACCGTGCTGCTGCCCGGAACCGGCGTCGAACTGGCGCAACGACTGGCCAATGGTGTGCTCGAAGGCATCCGCGAACTGGCGCTCAGCCACGACAACCGGCCGCTCGACCGCGTCACCGCCTCGCTCGGGTTGGCGATCTTCCCCGAGCACGGCAACACGCCTTCGGCCCTGATCGAAGCCGCGGACGCGGCGCTCTACCAGGCCAAAACGGCGGGACGGAACCGGGTGGCGGTGGCGGCGTCCGCGGCCTGCTGAGGACGGGCGATTCAGGACTTGGAACGGGTACGATCAAGTACCTCAGTCGTTTACTTGGCCAGCAGGAAGGGCGGCCGGTGGCCGTGCAGGAAGGCGCGCTCGACGCCGCCGCTGGTGAGCAGGCGCAGGTTGCCCTCGGCGTCCTCGGTGATCGCGCCCAGGCTCTCGACCTGGCTTGTCGGGTTGATGCTCGCTGCTGCTGCGAGTGGCTATTTTCGGTCTGCTCGAAGTCACACTAAACGAGTTTCGCTTGATGGCCGGACCGCGACGGGGCGCGGCCGGCCGACCTCTGCCACCCCATTTCACTGACCCACATCCTGGTAACAGCCTCAATATTTTTATATACCTTCATCGCTGGCAGCTGCAGGGCGTGGCACTCGGAGCGTTTTTGGCGCACGGCCCTCCCGCGACTCGCTATCCATGAAGAAAGTGCCACAATCTGAGTGGCCGATCTGAGATGACCCATGAGTAGCCGGGATACCCGCCGCACTGGTGCCGGCACCTTGGTGCCGGATGCTGCTGTAGACAGCGCGCCGCGCTTGCGCCCGCAGACTAAGAAGCTGCGCGACCAGAAGCCCACCCGCGCTCCCCAGTTGCGTGGAATCGAAAGAGAAAACGAGCGTCGCGTACTCGAACTGCTGGCACTAGGGCGGCCCTTGCTCGAAGTCTTGACCTGCCTGGTGCAAGGCTACGAGGCCCAATTTCCAGGCATGCGCGGCTCGGTGCTGTTGCTCGACGCGGATGGACTGCACCTTCGGCACGGCGTGGCACCGCAGCTGCCAGCGAGCTTTTGCTCAGCGCTGGACGGGCTGGCAATCGGGCCAGGGGTGGGCTCCTGCGGTACCGCGGCGTTTACCGGAAAGGCCACGATTGTGGCCGACATCGCTCACGATCCGCTCTGGTCTGATTTCAGGGATCTGGCGCTGCCACATGGCTTGCGGGCGTGTTGGTCGCTACCAATTCTCGGTGTGGCGGGCCGCGTGCTGGGTTCTTTTGCATTCTATTTCGACGCCGTGCGGCGCGCCTTGAAGTCGGAATTGGCATCCATCGAGCGCGGCGCGCAGTTGGCCAGTCTGGCAATTGAGCGCAGGGAGGCGGAGGCGGCGTTGCGGCGCAGCGAGAACCGCTACCGCACGTTGTGCGAGTCCAGCACTGCCGGGATCTGGCAGATCAATACCGCCGGGTATACCGAATACGTCAACCGCAGCATGTGCGAGATGCTCGAGATCGAGAGCCCCGAGCAACTGCTTGGGCGCAGCTTCCACGATTTCTTTACCCCGGCCAGCCTCGAAATAATGCGCCGCGAACAAGCCAAGCGCACAACAGGCTCGGGTTCAACCTACGAGGTCGAACTGCTAGGCGAGCATGGCGCGCGGCACCAGTTGCTGGTCAGTGGCGCTCCGTTGTTCGACGAGTTGGGCAACTTAAGTGGCTTGATTGGTACCTTTGCCGATGTCACCGAGACGCGTCGCGTGCAGACCGCTCTGGAGATCGCCGCCGAGTCACTCCGCTGCACCGGAGAAATGGCCAAGGTCGGCGGCTGGGCACTCGATCTGCGCAATATGGAACTGAGCTGGTCGTTGGAAACCTGTCGGATCCATGAGCTGGAAACACCGGTGGCGCCGACGCTCGAGCAGGCGATCAGCTTCTACGCGCCCGAGGCCCGTCCGATCATCCAGGCCGCAGTGCAAGCCGGCATCGATAACGGCACACCCTGGGATCTGGAACTGCCACTGGTCACCGCCAAGGGACGGCCAATCTGGGTGCGAGCGCAGGGCTTGGCAGTCATCGAGGACGGCAAGACCGTGATGTTGCGTGGCGCCTTCCAGGACATCAGCCAGCACCAGCAGGACGTTGAAGAAATCCGGCGTCTGGCGTTTTACGATTTACTGACCGATCTACCCAACCGGCGTCTGCTGATGGACCGGCTGGCGCATGCCATGCAGACCTCGGCGCGCACTGGCCAGCATGGTGCCCTGATGTTTTTGGACTTGGACCATTTCAAGCTGCTGAATGACACGCTCGGCCATGCGATCGGTGATTTGCTGCTGCAGCAGGTCGCGAAGCGGCTGCAGTCCTGCATCTGCGAGGGCGACAGCGTGGCACGCCTGGGCGGCGACGAGTTCGTGTTGCTGCTGGAGGCTTTGAGTCTGCACGAGCAGGAAGCGGCGACCCAAGCCGAGGCCACCGCGCGCAAGGTCCTCGATACTTTCGGTCACACCTACCATCTGCAAGGACACGCCTACGACAGCACGCCCAGCATCGGCATCGTCATGTTCAAGGGCGATAACGACGGCATCGACGATTTGCTCAAACGCGCCGATGTCGCCATGTACCAGGCGAAATCCGTCGGACGCAATATCGCAAGATTTTATGATCCCGCCATGCAAGCCGCAGTCGCTATGCGGGAAGCACTGGAGAAGGACTTGCGCCGGGGCTTAAGCCTGCGCGAGTACCAGCTGTACTACCAGATTCAGGTCGATTGCGAGGGTGCGCCGATCGGTGTTGAAGCACTGCTGCGCTGGCAGCATCCGTCGCGCGGCATGCTATTGCCCGCCGACTTCATCCCGCTGGCCGAAGAAACCGGGTTGCTACCAGTGCTTGGCCAATGGGTGCTGCTGACCGCCTGCGCCGAATTGGCACGCTGGGCGAGGCTGCCCGCGCGTGCGCTTTGGACCATGGCGGTCAACGTGAGCGCTTCCCAGTTTGCGCAAAGCGACTTTGTGACGAGTGTCGCCGCGGCGCTGCAGCAGACCGGCGCGAACCCGAGCTTGCTCAAACTGGAGCTGACTGAAGGCGCCTTGCTGCACGATGTGGAAGACGTCATCGTCAAGATGAACGCCATCAAGGCCAGCGCCGTGGGCTTTTCACTGGACGATTTTGGCACCGGCTATTCCTCGCTGTCCTATCTCAAACGCTTGCCACTGGACCAGCTCAAGATCGACCAGTCCTTTGTCCGCGATCTGTTGGTGGACCCCAACGATACGGTGATCGCGCGTACCATCGTGGCGCTCGGCCACGGACTCGGGCTGAAGGTGATTGCCGAGGGCGTAGAGACTGCGGAGCAACGCGACATCCTCGCAAGCCTCGGCTGTGATGCCTTCCAGGGCTACCACTTTGGATATCCGGTCGCTAGCGGCGAGCTCAGTGACCCATGATCTCTCGTAAGTATTCGGTGACCCCGTGGCGGACCATGAAGTTCGTCCTTGCGAGGGAGCCTAAAGCGACAGCGGCAATCCAGTGACTTTGCCTTTGCGCTCACATTTCAGAGCAAAAGTCACGTGGCGCACGGCCGAGAGTGCGCGGCATCTGGTGGAAGAGGTGTTCGGCCGTTCGGCCCGCGCCCAGTACGGCAGTGGGTGCTGAGCTTTCCTTACCCCTTTGCGAGCGTTCGAGACGCGACTCGAACACCCCCTGCGAGGCGACGCGCCTTGCGACGAAGGCGGTCCAGCGGCTGGGGCATGGGTTGGCGACCGAACCAGCCGGCCTAGCGGAAGGCAGGGCCGAGCCCCGCCACCCGCAGGAACAGCCAGCTCAACACCGCAACCCGCTCGTGCGCGGAGCGGGGGCAGCAGCCGCTGCTCGCGTTCGGCAAGATGCAGCAGTATGGTGCCCGACTCAATTCCGCGACGAGCTGGCGCAGCTCGCAATCGAGCCCCAACTCCTCAAGCGCCATCGGCATCCTCAGGACAATCGGCGTGCGGGCGCTGAACACGACGTCCCGACTCAAGGGCATCGCCGCTGGCCGATGCGCGTCCACAGCACGGCGAGCAGCTCGCCTGGCGCGAAGCCGAGCATCGGGCCTTGGCCAAACAACTCAAGGCTGGCCTCGGAGGTCATGGGCTCGAGATCGCAGGGCGGGTCGGAATGGACGAAGGCGGGCAATGTGTTGAACACGAAGAAAGGTCGTCAGCAGAGGGGGAATGCACTGTGCGCCTGCCCGCCGAAGCAGAGAACCAACGGCGTCAGCAAGGGGCCATTACGGATTGAGCAAGGGTGCACAGGCACATTGGGGCCAGACGTAGGTCTGGCGTGGGTCAGACGTCGATATGCAGACTGACGCTGCCTTCGGCTGGCACGGCCTGACACAGCAGCGCCTGCCCCGCGGCGATGCCGTAAGCCGGCGGCTGCGAATAGGTCACGCTGCCGCTTGCAAGCGCATGCGAGCAGCTGCCGCAGATGCCCTGTCGGCACGCGTGCGCGGCAGCGAGGCCGCTGGCTTCGGCGAGGTCTAGCAAGCTGCCCGTGCCCGGCAGCCACTGCGCCTGTTTGCCTGCTGCGGTGAAATGCACGGTCACCGGACGGCTCGACTGCGCGGGCAGCGCGGCGACCGAGTCGCGATGAAGGCCGGATGGGCCAAATGCTTCGGCGTGGATGCGGTGGTCCGGCACTTGAAGTTCGCGCAGGCCGGCATAGATCGACTGCATGAACGCGGTCGGTCCGCAAAGGTAGAAGTCGAAATCATCAAATGGCAGCACCCGTTTGAGCAGGGCGACATCCACTCGTCCGTGGTGCTGGAAATCGACGCCTTCCTGCACCGCGTCGTCGGGCTGGCTGAGCGCCTGTACCAGGGTCACCGCTCCACCCACCGTTTGAACGATATTTTCGATTTCGGCAGCGAAGGCGCGGTCGGTCGCGGTGCGCGCGCCGTGAACGAACCAGGTGCGCCGGGTGTGTCGAGTGCGCATGCCCTCGTAGACGACCTGGCGCAGCATCGACAGCATCGGCGTGATGCCGATTCCGGCCGAAATCAGCACCAGCGGTCGCCGCGCAGAAGTGTCGACGCGGAATTCGCCGCGCGGTGCGCGCAGTTCGACCATGCTTCCAATCGCGGCATGCCGATGCAGATGGCGGGACACCTGACCCTGCGCGCGCACGCTGATCCGGTACACACCACCAGCGGGAGCCGAGGACAGCGAGTAGCTGCGTTCGGTGGGCGGCTCTCCGGTTACCAGCGACATCCGCAGCGGCAGGTGCTGGCCGGCCGAATATGCAGCGAGTCCCTTGCCGTCGGCGGGCTCCAGCCAGAACGAGCTGATCGAAGCTGATTCGGCTTCGATGCGGGTGATCCGGAACGGGCGCCAAGCGGTGCCAAGGGCGGCCGCTCGTTGTCGCGCCGCTGCTTCTTCCCAGCTGCCAGTGAGTGCGCTGTTCGGCGACATGTCGGACGCGCTGGCGCGCAGCGCGAGGGCACCGCGGCGCAGCACCCAAGTCTCGACATCGACATGCCAGAGCCGTTCCGCGCCTTGGAAGTAGGCGACCTCGGCGGCTTCGAAATCAAGCACGGCGCGCCCACTGAGTTGCAGCAGATCGCCGCTGGCGAAGTCGACAAAGATCAGGCCCACCCGCGGATTGAGGCGCAGATTGCCCAGCGTGTTGAAGTGCAGATTGCCGGCGAAGTCAGGAATGCTCAGGCGCTGCCCACGCACCCGCACGAAGCCGGGCTTGCCACCGCGATGCGAGGCGTCCACCGAGCGCCGTCCGTCGTCATGGTCGACGTAGCTTGCAACGAAAAAAGTGTCGCGGTCTTCGATGAAACGGGTGGTGATGGCGTCCAGCAAATCGCCCGCGCTACGCACGCCATCACCCGGCGTGCCGGGCTCGCGGCTGAACTCGAGCGTGCGCAGGGCGATGTACTGCGGGCAGTTGCCGAAGGCGTGTTCGACCGCCAGCTGCAGTCCATTCTCGGCAGCCCGCAGCACGCCATTGAGCCGGTTGCGCCGACGCGTATGCAGTTCGATGCCAAGCAGGCCGACTGCAGCACCGTCGCGCCAGCCAGCGGCGGCGGGGTCGTCCGCCGTGGGGCCATGGCTCAGTTGCAATCGGCTCGGCTGCGGTGAATGTGCGAAGCCGGGTCGACCCTCGATCAGGGTGGCCCAAGGGTGCCCCGCCAGATCGACGCAGGCTGCCACCAGAAACGGCAGTTGGGCGAAGAAGCTGCGGTGCTGCTCGGGCAGGTGGTCGCGGACCACACGGCGACCGAAGCTCTCCATCCGCTCCGCCACGCCCAGCGAGCGCTGGATGGCGACTTCGCCGGCATGGAAAGGCGATGGAAGAGGCTCGGTCATGGCGAGAGTCCGCAGATCGGGGCGCAGCGGCCGCAGCGCTGTCGGCGGCTACGGCGAGGAAGCAGCCTGCTCAGGCACGCAGTCCGGCGCGGGTCGTCACCATCGGCACGAAGCCGGGCAGGGATTCGATGCGCTGCAGCCAGCCGCGCACCGCGGGATAAGCCTCCAGCGACACGTTGCCCTCCGGCGCATGGGCGATGTAGGTGTAAAGGGCGACGTCGGCGATGGTCGGCGCGCTGCCGACCAACCAGTCGCTCCCGGCCAGTTCGGTTTCGATGACCCGCAGCAGTGCATGGGCGTTGGCGATGGTTTCCTCGGCGTTGAACTTGGCACCGAACACGGTGATCAGGCGCGCACGCGCCGGCCCGGAGGCCAGCGGTCCCGCCGCCACCGACAACCAGCGCTGCACCTGCGCCTCTTTGAACGGATCGCTGGGCAGCCACTGCTCGCCGCCGTGCTTGCGGGCCAGATACACCAAGATGGCGTTTGAGTCGGCGATCACCGCGTCTGAGTCCTGTAGCACCGGCACCTGCCCGAATGGGTTGATGGCTAGGAAGGCCGGTTGCTTGTGAGCGCCCTGACGCAGGTCGACGTCCACCAAGGTGGCCGGCAGATTCAGCAGGGACAACAGCAGTTCGGCGCGGTGGGCATGGCCGGACAGCGGAAAACGATGCAGGGTGAGACTCATGGTGATGTTCCAGGGAGTTGGGGTGCCGGCATCTTCGGCTCCCCGCGCTGCCCCTAGAAGCCACGCCACGCGCAATCGACCATTTCAGATCAGGCAAGAATCGGCTGCAGGCGCTGGCTGGCCAGTTCGACAAAG
>JANNWF010000517.1:0-11490 GCA_031408455.1 Pseudoxanthomonas sp.
GATTCGCGCAGCCACTTGCCAATCCATGGGTCTTCGCTCTGCACCTCATACGTGTCATCGAAATTCGCCAGCCCGGTCTCCACTTCGCGTCCAATCCTGGCCTTGCGCAGCTGCCGCGACAGCAAGCCTTCGCGGGCGATCCGGAACTCGATGTCGACCGGTATTCGCACGCCTACTTTCAGACGGACTTTGTCTTTTACCTTGGTCTCATGAACCATGTGCGTCACCGGCTTGCCGCAGTATTCGGCCTCCCGCGACTCGCCCTCCCAATCCCAACTCTTCTCGCGCGAGCGCGCCAGCACATAGGCAGCGAGACCGCCGATGCCGATCCAGATCCACATGCGTGTTCCCCATCCGTCTGATCGGATTCTTGCACACGTGCGCAGGCGGTCGGCGGCCTGTTTAAGATCCGACTGCACTCCAGGACCAAGCGCCGCAAACCTCGCTATACAATGACGCCGCGCCGCTGTGGGCGTTGGCAGTGACGGCGCGATGCGAGTGCTGGTGATGCAACAAAAAATGGTGGGCGACGTGCTCACCAGCAGCATCCTGTGCGAGAACCTACGCCGCTTGGTGGCAGGCGTCGAAGTGCACTTCTTGGCCCATGCTGGTGCGGCCGCTGTCCTGCAGGGCAATCCCGCGATTGATCGTGTTCATACGTACCCGGCGCGCAGCCCGTGGCGCACGAGGCTGCCGTTGGCCGACAGCCTGCGCGAACTACAATTTGATGTGCTGATCGACGTCTACGGAAAATGGGAGAGCCTGCAGCTGGTCCGTCATTGCCGCGCCAAGCGTTCAATCACCTACCGCAAGTGGTACAGCCGCGGGTTTTACACCGACACCGTCGCGCGAGTGGCGCATTCGAAATTCGGCTTGCCCTTGGCAATTGAGCATCGGCTGCAGCTGCTGCAACCTCTGCTTGGTGTCATCGATCCGGCCAAGCTAGTACAACGGCCACGCCTGTATGTGAGCGATTCCGAACGTGATGCCGCACGCGCATTTCTGGCAAACCACCACATCTCACCCACGCAGCCGTTGCTGATGATCAGCGCGCTCGGTAGCGATCTGAGCAAGTCCTACCCCTTGCCAGCATTGGCGCAGTTGCTTGATCGCATCGTGAGCCGCAGCGATGCCCAGTTACTGTTCAATTGCCTGCCCAACCAGCGCGTCGAGGCCGAAGCCTTGTTCGCCCTGTGCAACGAGGCAACGCGCCGCCGCATTGCCTTGGACGCTTATCCGCAAGGATTGCGCGAGTTCATCGCTGTGCTGGCCGAGTGCGATGGCTTGTTCGGCAACGAGGGCGGCGCGGTCAACATGGCGCGCGCGCTGGATGTCCCGAGTTTCTGCATCTTTTCGCCGTGGATTTCCAAGCAGGTGTGGGACATCAATGACGACGGTTTGCACACCGCCGTGCATGTGGCAGATTTCGCGCCGCAACGGGTGGCTGGGCTCAGCACGGCTGATCTGAAGCGACGCAATGCTGAGCTATATGCCGCGTTCCAGCCGCAGTGGATAGAGCCGGCACTGGATGCGTTCTTGGCGACCCGCATAGTCCGACAAAGAGCCGCCGATAGACGAGCCGACGATGAAAGTCCTGCACTTTGACCTTGCCGCTGGATTTCGCGGTGGCCAGCGGCAAGCGCTGTTGCTGCATCGCAACCTGTTACTGGCCGGCATCGACAGCCTGCTAACCGTAGATGCGGCAGGCCGACTCCGTGAGAAGGCAGCCCAAGACAACATCGCCGGCATCGTACCGCTGGAGGTATCGAGGATGCGGCCGGATGCGTTGGCGCGCCTGCGATCCAGCGTGTCGGTGTTGCGCCTGTTCCGACGCGTGCGACCCGACATCGTACTTTTTCATGAGCCGGCATCGTTGCTCTATGGACCGCTTGCTGGATCAGCCTTGCGGGTGCAGACGCGACGGGTGTCATTTCCGATCAAGCCGATGAGCGTGCGTTTGAAGTACCGTCCGCTGGACCTGCACGTTGGCGTCAGCGAAGAAATCTCTACCTACTTGCGCAGCTTGGGTCTGCACCACGTCCACACCGTGCACAGCGGCATTGATCTGGAGCGCTTCGAGCGTCCACCTGCGTCACGGCCGCTGGCGGGCAACCCGCACTTTAAGCTTCTGTATGTGGGCGCGTTTCACAAGATGAAGGGCATCGAGGTGCTGTTGGCGGCGTTTTGCAAGCTGGCTAGCGCCGATGTCGACCGCAAGTTGCAGCTGCATCTGGTGGGCGATGGCGAGCTGTTGCCGGCCTTTCGGCGCGATATCGAGCAGCAAGGGCTGGCCGATCGCGCGGTGTTTCATGGCTTTCGCGAGGACACCGAAGCATTCTTGGTGGACGCCGACGCGGTCTTGGTGCCGTCGACCTATGGCGAGGGCTCCAACGGCATCATCAAAGAAGCGATGGCGTCGGGTCGACCGGTGATCGCCAGCGACCTCGCCTGCAATGCCGAACTGATGCAGGCCGGTGTCGATGGCCTGCTGTTCCGCAACACCGATGCGGCAGATCTCGCGCAAAAGATCATTGAGCTGCAGCGCGGTGACTGGATATTTGATCCAGACCACCTGCGCGCCACCGCGGCACGCTTTTCTGACACCCGCATGAGCTCAGCCTATATCGACTTGTATCAGCGGTATTTGGCCGAGCGTCGACCCCGCAAGAGCTAACCGCTGGGTGTCTTGAGCAGAAACGCGTCGCATACTGTCAACCCTTCGATGCGCTCTGCGTTAGTGGCTGGCATGAGCAATCACACCGCACCTGTCTTACCGGAAGTCTGGATGGCGCTGTTTACTTCCACGACACGCCCACAAGTGGCCGCGCCGGCGCAATCGGCTGCGCTCAAGCGGCAGTTGGAAGCGTTTTTGCAATCGGTCGAACGCCGCGCTTTGTGCATGCTGGAACTGGGCACGCGGCAGCGCGAAGAAGCGCTGGATCTATTGCAAGACTGCATGTTGCGATTCGTGGATCGCTATTCGGACAAGCCCACAAACGACTGGCCGCCCCTGTTTTTCCGCGTGGTCAGCAATGCGCTGATTGATTGGCAGCGGCGGCGCAGCGTGCGCAACAAGGTGATCGCGCTGTGGCCCTGGGGTAAGTCCTCCAAACGCCAAGACGAGGCGCAACCCATTGAGTTTGATGCGCCAGCGGCAGAGACCGAACGCCCGGACAACATCCACGCCCGCAATGACCTGATGCAGACCATGAACCGCGCCTTGGCCGCGTTGCCAACGCGGCAACGGCAGACTTTTCTGTTGCGCGAATGGCAAGGCTTGAGTGTCGCCGAGTCGGCGCTCGCGCTGGGCATCTCCGAGGGCAGCATCAAGACGCACCTTTCTCGTGCACAAGCGCGGTTGCGGGAGGCATTGCATGAACATGCTTAACACCAGCAGGCCTGATCGGCCATCAGCCAACCCACCACTGACCCCGGCAGAATCCGCCAACGCGGATGCCAGCAACGAATTTGCTGCCTTGTGGGCGCACTTGGAAACGCGCTCCGAGCAGCTAGACGCGCCCACGCTGGACCGTTTGCGCAGCGCACGCCGCAAAGCGCTGGCTAACGTCGGCGCTCGGCGCATGGCGGCGACAAGTACCTGGATGGCAGGAGTCGCGTTTGCGGGCCTTGCCGCGTTGATGCTGTGGCCGCACAGCCCCGACAGCGTGATACCGCCTGCACCGGTCTCAATGGAAGCATTTGGGATGCTGGCGTCACCGGATCAGGTTGAAGTGCTGGAGTCCATGGACTTTTACTTGTGGGTCGAGAGCCAAGATGCGCCGTCCGACGAACACGGATAGCCGACGCATTCGGCGACTGCGTGGCTGCTTGGGCTTGCTGTTGGCGCTGCCAATGGCGGCGCTGCAGGCGCAGTCTTGGGACGCACTCAGTGCGCCCGAGCAACAGGCCTTGGCACCCTTTGCCGCCGAGTGGGATGGCCTTGACGTGGCCCAGCGTGAGCGTTTGCTGGACAGCGCCAAGCGCTGGATCGCACTGCCCAATGATCGCCGCGAAGTGATGGCCGCGCGGCTGGCGATTTGGCAAGGCCTGAGTGAAGAAGAACGCAAGCTGTTTATCGAACACCGCGCGGCGCAGAGTGGCCGCGAAGACGGATATCGGCGCGAGTTGCGCAAGCGTTTTGATGGCCTGCCACGCGCGCAACGGCAAGAAATGCTAGAGCGTTTTCGCAGCATGCCACCGGCCCAGCGGCGAGCGTTTTTGGCGGGTGCTTCATTTGCCGAAGCCAGCAACGGCCGGCAACCGTGGCGGCAGCTAATGCAAGCGCTTTCGCAGTCGGAGCGGCAACAGTTTCGGCAACGTATCGGCGGCCTCAGCGAGGATCATCGCCAGCAGCTATTCGGACACATGCAAGCACGTACGCCCGAGCAACGCGTCGATTTCGCGCGCCAACTGATCGCCAGCGCCGACCAGTCGTCGCTGCTGCAGCTGCTGCAGGCCCCCTCCAACCAAGGGCAGCCGCAATGAATCAGGCGCTTGTGTCGGGTGCGACCTTGTTGGCGTCCGTCATCACGGCGCAGGCGGGGATCAAGCGCTTCGAGATGGCTAGTCTTGCCGCTGAGCCACTGGGTTCCCGCCTGCGCGGGAATGACGATGCCTGGGGGTGTGGACCCACATGAGACACGTTCGATGAATTGCCCGCCTGTCCGCCACCTGACTTATGCGCTACCCGTTGCCACCTGCACACCGAGGGAGAACTCGTATGTTTGACGACCTGCACGCGTTTGAAAGCCTAGCCGCCGCCAGTCACGTGCTAGCGGCCGATGCCGCTGCCGGTGGCTCCACGCGCGCCAAGCCATCGGCCAGCAAAATATCGGCCAGCAACGAGGCCGTGGTCTTGCTCAATCGGATCGCCCCCGGTGCCTCGCGCGCGGAGCGCTCACGAGTGGCGGCAATGGGCTATGAGGCCTACTTAGAGGAGCAGCTGAATCCGGCGGCGCTAGATGATTCCGCGCTGGATACGGTGATCTCGCAGAACTTGATTACTTTGGTCATGAACCGCGCACAGCTTTACGCCAACGCGCGAGACACCGGCAATTACAGCCAGATCGCCGGCGAATTCACGGCCAGCTATCTGTTGCGCGCGCTGTACAGTCGCCGCCAGTTGTTTGAATCCACGGTCGGTTTTTGGTCTGACGTGCTCAACATCCAGTTCAATGGCAGCGCCCAACTGATTGTTGAAAAATCCCTAGACGACCGGCTTGTCGTTCGTCCGAATGCCTTCGGTCGCTTTCGCGACTTGCTTGGTGCCAGCGCCAAATCGCCGGCGATGTTGATCTATCTGGATAACGCCTCCAATGGCTTGAATGGCGCCATCAACGAGAACTACGCGCGCGAACTGATGGAGCTGCACACGCTGGGTGTCGATGGTGGCTACTCCGAAATCGACGTGATTGACGTGGCGCGCTGCCTGAGCGGTTGGACGCTCAATCGCGCGAACGGTGATTTCCTTTACCAGCCCTCGTATCACGACAACGGCGCCAAGCGCGTGCTCGGCGTCAACATTGCGGCCGGCGGTGGTTTGCAAGACGGTGAAACCGTGCTCGACCTGCTTGCCGCGCATCCTTCCACCGCACGCTACATCGCCACCCGCCTGATCCGTCGCTTCGTTACCGACAGCCCAAGCGCCGCCTTGATCACCGCAGTCGCGCAGGCGTTTAGCAGCAGCAATGGCGATACGCGGACGATGTTACGGGCGATGTTCCTGCACCCCGCCGTGCGCAGTGCGCCTGCTTCCAAATTCAAGCGGCCGCAGGAATTCATCGTGTCTTTGCTGCGCGTGCTCGAAGCCACCGCCGAGAGCAACGGCTTCCGTTTGGTTGCCGAAGCCTTGCAGGGCCTGGCACATGCACCTTTCAGTTGGCCATCACCGGACGGCTATCCCGACACGGCGCCGTATTGGCTGAACAGCAATGCCACCTTGCGACGCTGGAACTACGCGATCACCACCACCAAGGGTGGCCCACGCGGCGGCTGGCGAATCACCTGGACGGCCTTGCTGGAGGGTGTTGTAACTCTCGATCAGTTAGTCGCGCGGGTGGCCGATATCGTCGGTATTGGCCCGCTTTCAGGCAGCGCCTTGAACTTGTGGACCAAGAGCGCGCTGACCCTCACCCAGCGTCAGCAGATCACCACCGCCAACCGCGACAGCACCGCCATCACTCTCGCCGCGCTGATGTTGAGCGGCGAATCCTTTCAGCTGCGCTGAGCGCACGAGGAGTATTGCCATGAGTTTCAATCGACGTGATTTTCTGCGTGGCTCGCTGCTTAGCGCGGGTGCCTTGGCGATGCCGGGCGTATCGCTGGGTTTTGCCGGTAAAAGCGCAGGTGGCGGCAGCGTGATCGCCATCTACCTGCGCGGCGGTGCCGATGGCCTGAACATGGTGGTGCCGTGGCGCGACGACGACTACTACCGCCTGCGGCCACGGCTGGCAGTGCCGCGTCCTGATGCGGCCGGCGGCGTGCTGGATCTCAATGGCTTTTTTGGCCTCAACCCATCGCTAATGCCACTGCGTTCGCTGTACACCGAAGGCAAGCTCGCCATCGTCCATGCCTGCGGCGGCACCCACCGCTCGCGCTCGCATTTTGATGCGCAAGAGTTGATGGAGCGCGGCGTCAACAGCAAGTCTGGTCTCACCAGCGGTTGGCTGGGCCGGGCCGTCGAAACTCTGCCGCGAGCCGGTATCGATCCCTTTATCAGCACCGCCGTCGGCAACGCTGTGCCACGCGCCTTTTCCGGGGCGGTGCCAGCCGTCGGTATTGCCAGTGTCGACGGCTTTGATCTGGCGCTGGAGGGCAATGCGCAGATAGCGGCGCGCTACGCCATCGCGCACGGCTACAGCAAGAGCTCCAACATCGGCGTCGCCGCCATGCAAACGGTGGAGGCCATCGATTTGCTGAAAGCCGCGCGGCCCAGTCAGTTCATCACCGACCCCACCGCGACCTATCCCACCGGCACCTTCGGCAACAATTTGAAGCAATTGGCGCAATTGCTGAAAGCCGACATCGGCATCCGCACCGCCGGTGTCGATCTCGGCGGTTGGGATCATCACGACAGTTTGGCCGGCAATCTGGCCCCCTTGCTGGTTGAGTTGAGCACCGGCTTGCTCGCCCTGCATCGCGACTTGGGTACCTTGGCCGCCTCGGTCAGCATCATCGTGATGAGCGAGTTCGGCCGCCGCGCCTTCGAGAACGGCTCGCTGGGCACCGATCACGGCACTGGCAACCTGATGCTGGTGCTAGGCGGCGGTGTCCGCGGTGGACGCGTATTGGCTAACTGGCCCGGCTTGGCCGACGCCAATCTAGACCGCGGCGATCTCAAGATCACCACCGACTATCGGCAAGTGCTGCGTGAGGTGTTGGCTAAGCAATTGCCTGAAGTGGATCTTGATTACGTGACTCAGGACTACGCCGGTGGGCCTTCGCTGGGGTTGTTTGTTTGATGGTGAGAACCTAGCTACAAGCGCCTGTCTTGAGCCCCTCTCCCTGCGGGGCTCAGAGACGCGCTTGCAAACCGGAGGTTTGCGCGAAGCTGAGTGCCAGCACGCTGGCCGGGTGGGGGTTGGGGCAGGCACCGAGACCCGATTTTGCAACCAATGGTAACGCCATTATCCGCGTGTATACTGGTAGGTATATACACACGATTGAGGCCCCCTCATGGCAACCGCAAAAGTCTTCCAGTCCGGCAACAGCCAAGCAGTTCGGCTGCCCAAGCAGTTCCGCCTCGACGCCTCGGAAGTCGAAATCTTTCGCCGCGGCGACGAAATCGTCCTGCGTGAAAAAGCTAAAGGCATCGCCACCGCATTCCACCTTCTCGCCGACATGCCCGAAGACTTCTTCGCCGAAGGTCGCACGGATGAGTCCCCGCAAACGCGCTCTGGCCTTTAGCGATGGCCCGCTATCTGCTCGACACCAACATCTGCATCTACATTCGGCAGAAGCGTCCCGCCGAGGTCCTCGCGCGCTTTGAGAAGCTCAAGGCGGGAGAGGCTGCGCTGTCCGTTATCACGTACGGCGAGCTGCTTTACGGTGCCGCGAAGAGCCAGCACCGGCAGCAAGCGATGGATAGCCTGTCCGATCTCGTTTCCTTTCTCCCCGCACTAGAGCTGCCTGCGAATGCCGCCCAAGAGTACGGTGAGATCAGGGCTAATCTGGAGACCAAGGGGGAGATTATCGGAGGCAACGACCTCTGGATCGCAGCGCACGCCAAAGCAGCGGGGCTGGTGCTGGTCACCAACAACGAGCGCGAATTCAAACGGGTGCCCGGGTTGAAGGTCCAGAATTGGGCGGTTGGTGGTTGAGGCGGACGCCTAACCAAAGGTACCCGTTGCTTCCTTTATCAGTACAGCTTCGTTGCTCCGACCATGCTCGGAAGTTTCTCACTCGACTCAACGCTGTCGAACCCTTGCAGAGTACGGTCGCGTGATCGCGACGGTGCGACTCGATGAATTCGCTCAGTAGTGACATCGCAACTGAGCCATACGCCACGAATCATCGATCACTTTGTAGGAAGCCCGCGTCAAGGCCAAGTCCCTGCCTCAAGCAAACCGCGCCGGCACCTCAGCAACTTTTCCACACTCTCCGCAAGTCCGATCCTCAATCGAACGATAAAACTTCTCAAACACCACCAAAAAATCCGTCTCGATGTTGCGCAAAGTAAATCGCTCATCGAACAACAAGTGATTGCAGGCTTCGCAATACCATTGCAGGCCATCCAGTTCGTGCGGCAGGCGCTTGCGTTCGATGACCAGTCCCACGCCACCGGCGGAACGCTGGGGGGAATGCGGAATGCGGGCGGGTAGGTAGAACATTTCGCCGGCGCGGATGGGGATGTCTCTAACTGCGCCGTGTTCCTGAATCCGTAGCACCATCTCGCCTTCGAGCTGATAGAAAAACTCCGGGCCTTCGTCGATGTGGTAATCCGTGCGTTGGTTGGGTCCGCCGACCACCATCACGAAGAAGTCGCCGTCGACGATGCACTTGTTGCCTACCGGGGGCTGCAACAGGTGGCGATGCTCGGCGATCCAGGCGTGGATGTTGAAGGGGGCCATGACGCTCATGAGCTGGGTGGCAGCGGGGCAGGGGTTGCAGTCCCAGCGTCCCATTTGAAACCAGTGCGTTTGGCGAGGTCGTCGACTTCCAGCAATTCGGTGTAGCGACGGCCGCGGATGATCCAGGTGGGGAAGGTTTGGATGCCGGCGTTCAAACAGGTCATCGAAAACGGTCCGCCGCGGCCGGCGGGGCTGCATTCGATGTAGGGCAAGTCCTTGGCGGCACCGCCGAACAGCGCTTTTTGCGCGTTGCAGGTCGCGCACCACGAGGCACCGAAGAACTGCGCGCCGCTGTCTTTCAGATGCAGTGCTAGCGCTTGCAGTTGCGGTTCGGGGCGCGGCGAAAACAGGCCGGCGTAGTAGGCGTGTGAGATGCCGATCACGCCCAACAACAGGGCGGCGTGGCTCATCGACCAGTTCAGCCACGGCGTGCCCGGAGCGGAGGGTGGCCGGTTCACAAAAACGAGGACCAGCAGCGCAATGAGAGTCGCCAATGACGCCAGACACCAGCCGCAGACGGCTTGCAGCTCGATCAGACCAATGGCGGTGAGATACAGACTGAAAGCGACGCCGAGCACGCTCAACGTGGCCAGTCGGCGCCAACGGGTCATACGCGCTGCCGGAATCAGTGCTGCGGCGGCGATTAGTCCGTAGGTAACGAAGCCAATGACCGCCACAGGAATGCCGAACAAGCGCGACCAGTGACTTTGTTGGATGAGGTCACAGCCAGCGCCAGCGTCACACAGCAAAGGTGTTGCCGAAGTTAGCGCGACCACACTTAAATAGCCGGTAATCAACAAGCCGACCGCTGTGAGGGCGAGAATCAGCTTGTCGGCGAGCGAACGCGGCAGCTGCGCGGTGACCTTGGGAAGGTTGGGTCTGGTGACGCTGCTGGCGGTGGGCTTGTTGCGCTTCTTGCTCATGCGGGGGGACTCGTGATTGGGCGATGCAGATGGGCGGTTCGGATGGGTTGGCTGGGCTCGGATCGGCTCAGCTCAGCTGGCTGGCTGATCCAGCACGGCGATACATTTCAACTCGATAGCAATCGGCGTGGGCAAGGCAGTGATGCCAAGCGTAGTCCGACACGGCGCGCACGCGGGATCGGGAAAGTATTCCGCCCAGATCGCGTTGTAGCTGGCGAAGTCGCGCTTCATGTCAGTGAGATACACGGTCACGTCGACCAGATGGTCCCAACCCGCGCCCGCGGCTTCCAACACCGCGCGCACATTGGCGAACACCGCGCGCGTCTGGGCTTGGATGTCGTAGCTCGTCAATGCACCAGACGCATCATGCACGTTGCCGACGATCTGATTGCTGCCCGGCGTGCGTGGGCCGATGCCCGACAAGAACAGCAACTGGCCGACGCGACGCGCGTGCGGATAGGCACCGACGGGGGCGGGCGCGGCGGTGGTTTGGATGACGTCGCTCATGGGTTGTGATTTGACTGAGGAAGGGCCGAACCGAGTGCTGCTGGGGCACCGAATTTGAGGGCCGTTCGCCCTGCGGTATCGAAGGGCGCAGCCTTGAGGCTACGTATGGCCGTGGTTCGATTGCCGCAAGCAACTCTATGCTGAGCTTGTCGAAGCATCACCACGAACGGCCAAAACTGACAACGTGCGGTTGAAAGCATCCACACCTCATCGCGACGCTTGCAAATCAATGCACACATTGCGCGGTTCGGTGAAAAAGCGCATCGCATCGAGGCCGCCTTCGCGGCCCAAACCGGAGGCTTTCATGCCGCCGAAGGGCGTGCGCAAATCGCGCTGCAACCACGCGTTGATCCACACCACACCAGCCTCGATCCGAGCGGCCAGTCTGTGCGCGCGTCCTAGATCAGAGGTCCACACCGAGGCAGACAAGCCGTACGCCGATGCATTGGCCAAGCGCAGCGCGTGTTCGTCATCGTCGAAGGCTTGCAAGGTGACCACCGGCCCAAAAATCTCTTCCCGATTGCTGCGGCAGTCCGGTCCCAAGCCTTCAACAATGGTGGGGGCGACGAACCAACCCTCGCTGCAACGCCCGGCTAGCTTGACCGCCTCGCCACCGCAAAGCACGCGACCGCCTTCATCAATCGCCAAGGCAATGCAGTCCATCACCTTGTCGAAATGGGCTTGTGACACCAGCGGTCCCAAGCGCGTTTGCGGATCCAGCGGATCACCGACCGCCATGCCGCGAGCTCGTTCCACCAACTCGTCGCGCAGTTCTGCGTACAGGCTGCGCTCGATCAACAGTCGCGATCCGCATAGACAAATTTGCCCGCTGTTGAGGAAGGCGCTGCGCAACAGCGTGTCGACCAGCCCCGCTCGCGGCGCGTCGGCAAACACCAGGGTAGGATTCTTGCCGCCCAGTTCCAGCGAAACTTTTTTCAGCGCCGGCCCGCAATTTGCGGCAATCCGGCGGCCGACCAGCGTGCTGCCGGTAA
>JANNWF010000518.1:0-6370 GCA_031408455.1 Pseudoxanthomonas sp.
CCCGCTATGCGGGGAGAAGGGAGATCGGGCTCAGTCTTTTCGCCCCTCACTCCACCAACTGCCCCCCCAAGCCTTCCACCATCCGCCCAATCCATCGCAACTGTGCCCCATCGCGCGTATCAAACTCAGGTCCGGTGTAGCCCCACCAATCCCAACATCCCTTGGGATTCAGCGGACTCAAGCTGCTCTGCGCTTGCGGATACAACACGACCACCTTTGCCGCGTCCGCCCAGCGATTGAAACCGCCGCGGCTGGCAAACATGTCGCCGATGACTTCGGACGATTGCTCGCAACCATGCAGCGCAATGTGCAGGCCGCAGGACTCATTCGCTGCACACGCCGCGGGCACGTACACATAGCCGTTGTCGGCTCCCGGAGGCGATTGTGGATCCGTGGCATAGGGGCGCTGATCAAATGCGCGCAGTTCGCCAGTGACTTGATCGGCCGGTTGCGCCGTGTCGTACAAGTTCTTGAACACCTCGCCAGCCGCATCGAAGCCACACCGCGCGATGTAAGGCGCTTCACTCTTGCTGCAATCATCGCCAGGCGATGCCGTCGGTAGCAGATGGCCATACGGAAGATCGAAATTGCGGGTCAGACTCACACCAGCATCCAAGGCCTCGTACATGTCCGCCGCTGCTGCCGAGACTTGGCTCGCTACGACGCTATCGACAGCGCCGCGATACACCCACACACGATCCCCACGCAGCCCCGCAAGCGGCGCCAAGCGCCCATCGATGGCGCGCGCCTGCACATCTGCGACCAACGGGGCCAATGCGGGGAGCGTCGCGTCAGCGGGGGCGGTACATTGCGCCAGCGCTACTCGCAGGTCGCCCTGTGCGCATCCATACGGGCCGCCCGCCAGCAAGGCCGCGCCGGCGATGTGATCGGAATAGGCCAGATGCAGTTGCTGCGCCATATAGGCGCCCGAGCTCAACCCCGACACAGTCACGCGCGCAGGATCGATGCTGAGCCGCGGCAGTTCGGGTGGTGGCGGGGCCGAAGGGGCGCAGGCTGTGATTGCCAGACCGATTGCCACGGTCAAGCCGAGCGCGCGAATTCCGCGCCCAAGAGAGTTGGCATCAGCTGTCCCGCGTCCCAAAGAAAAGCCCGACGCAAAGCGTCGGGCATAAGTGCAACATGGGAGAGAGTCCGCTCTTGTTTTGCTGCTGGAAATCAATGTCCGGTTAGAAGTCATATGTCGCTGTAAGTGAGTAGGTGCGCGGCGCGCCATAGAACCCGGTCAACACGCCCAAGGCGGCAATGTTGTAGCCGGTGGTGCGATAGCTGCGGTTGCTCAGATTGGAGCCATCGAGCGAGAAACGCCATGCCCCATCGGTTTGCCAGATCAGGCTGCCCGAAAACAGGTTGTACTCGCCTTGGCGGATAGCGGGTGACAGGTCGGTGGTGGGGTCGACCGGGCTCTGGTAGCTCCAACTGGTGCGCGCAGTGAAGGTGCCACCTGAGGCCAGCGGCAACACGTACAGACCCGTCGCCGATCCCGTCAACTTGGGCGCATTGGTGAAACGCTGACTGTCGGCGATATCAACACCGCTCGAGACAAACTCTTCGTACTTGGTATCCAGATAGGCCGCGCTGCCCTGCAGGCTGACGCGATCGGTGAACTGGATCGCGTACTCAACCTCGAACCCCTTCGCCTTGCCTTTGCCCGCGTTCGAGAAATCGCCGAAGAATGTCGGCGGATTGCTGCCCGGCACGATGGTGAACACGCTGAGCTGGATGTCTTCGTAGTTGTTGTAGAAGTAGGCCAGATTCAGGAATACGGTGTCTTCAAGGAAGGAGTTCTTCAAGCCCACTTCAAAGCTGGTTACCTTCTCATCGTCAAACGGTAGCCGCGAGCGTGGCACCGCTGTGGCTTGCGCGCGGATATTGAAGCCACCGGATTTAAAGCCACGGCTGACCAAGCCGTAGACCAAGGTGTTGTCATCCCAGTTGTAATCCACCGACAACTTGGGCGACACGTTCTGGAAAGTGATGGAGTCTTCAAAGTCGGCCGCCACCGCGCCGCTGGGGATCGTGAACGTGGCATTGGTGTAGCCGATGTTGAGTACGTCGACCGATTTTTTCTCGTCGGTATAGCGCAGGCCGCCGGTGACCGACCACACATCGTTGATGTCCCAGGTGCCTTCGCCGTACACCGCGATGCTGTCGGTATCGACCTGACCTTGGGTGTCGCCAAATACCGCGCCGAAGAAGTTGTTCCGCACCTGGCCGCCGGCCTCGCCCTTGAAGGCATATAGCCCCATCACACTGCGAAATGCACCGCCGGCGTCGTAGTTGAGTTGGAATTCCTGTGACAACTGCTCATCGGCGTAGACCGCTTTGACATCGGCAATCGGCAGCGGCGTGGTGTCGAAATCGATATTGGTTTCGGTGTCGGACTCGCGATACGCGGTAACCGATTTCAGCGCCCATGAATCGCCGATGTTCCAGTTCAAGGTGGCCGAGCCGCCCATCATTTCCGTGTCGTTGATGTTCGGCATGCCATTGCGCACGTCATAACGACTGTCCAGCGGCGCAAACGTCGGCGTGAAACGGTTCTGTCCCAGCAGCATGGCGCCGCGGACGCCCGACTGATCTTCCAGCCAATCGACGCTGAACTTGGCTGAAAAATCCTCAGCACCGACATAACCCAACGTCGCCCGCGCGGTCAGAATCTCCTTGTCAGAGACATCCTGTTTCGTGATCCGGTTTTCGCCATAACCATCGCGATGAAGCGAAGCTGCGGCCACGCGCATCACCCAGCCACCCTCGCCCAACGGCGTGTTGAGACTGACCTTGCCATCGATCTGACCGTAATTGCCCACGGTCGCCGACACGCGGCCATAGAAATCTTCGTCCAACGGCGAGGACACATACTTGATCGCGCCGCCGATGGTGTTCTTGCCATACAGCGTGCCCTGCGGGCCGCGCAACACTTCGATGCGCTCGACATCAAACACATCCAGCAAGGCACCTTGCGGACGCGCGATATAGACGTCGTCGAGATAAATGCCGACACCCGGATCAACGCCCCACAGCGGATCGCTCTGGCCGATGCCGCGAATGTAAGCCGTCACCGTGCTGCTCGATCCGCGCGCGGCATAGATGGTCAGATTGGGCACGAAGCGACCGAGATCGCTGAGATCTTTCACGTTCAAGCGGTCCAACGATTCGGCCGTGAATGCAGTGACCGCAATCGGCACGTCTTGCAGGGTCTCCTCACGCTTGCGCGCGGTCACCGTGACTTGTCCCATCTCCGCTGCCGCCGATTTCGGAGCGTCGTCAGCGGCCGCCGGTTCGTCCTGCGCATAAGCCAACGGCGTGGCGAGCGCAGCCAGCACGGCCGCACTCAAGAGGTGGCGGGCCAATCGTGGCATAGCGGCGAGCGAGCGAGGTGTGGAACGGGTCATCGGGGTCTCCCAGATACTCAAAGGGTGTTCGGGTTAGGTTCTTAGCTCCCTCCCCGATGTTCGGGGAGGGTTGGCGAAGGGTTAGGAAGTACATCGCCTTTCTGACGCTCATGGCGGCCTGAACTTCTACCTTCCGCGGTAGCCCGTCGGCATGACCGTCAGGGTTGACGCATCTTCACGCGCCCTTACGTTGCTGACACTCGTACCTTCGTACAGTTACCCCACAAACCAGCCCGCCACGATCAAGCCGCTACTCGTCCCGCGCCCTGTAGATCCTTCGTTGAACCGACCGAGCGAAGCGAAGGCGGGCGCGCAGCACGCGCCGGACCGAGTGAAGCGAAGGCGGGCGCCCAGCGCGCGCCGGACCGAGCGAAGCGAAGGCGGGCGCGCAGCACGCGCCCGACCGAGCGAAGCGAAGGCGGGCGCCCAGCGCGCCCGACCGAGTGAAGCGAAGGCGGGTGCCCAGCGCGCCCGACCGAGCGAAGCGAAGGCGGGCGCCCAGCGCGCCCGACCGAGCCCCAAGCGAAGGCGCGCGCAGCGCACGTAATTGCTTGGCTGTTCTCCCTATTCACCGGGTCGCCAAAACTGTAAATGCGCCGTCCACACCGCCGCCTGCACATCCCGCACATCGTCGGCGTCGAACCGATGCACCTGCCCATTCGCCAACTTCAGCTGCGCCGGCAACCCCAGCGGTGATTGTTGGTACAACCCGGCAAACAAGCTAAGCGCGGCGGAATAGCTGCCCAGCGGCGAAGGATGGAACCCGTCGCTGCCATACAGGGCAAGCGCGGGATTCAGCCGCCATCCCGCCCGCCATCCTTCGCCCGCGGGGATGAACATGCCATCCACTTTCAGCGACGCATTCGAATAGGACCGCCGCACCGAGTCGAACGACCCGCTGTGATTGGCATCCGGCCACACCATGTAAAGCGCCGGCCGTGCACCCACCTCACGAATGAGCCGATCCAAACGCTGCGTCCACCGCCGCAGATGGATTTGGCTTTCCGGCAACGACGACGGTCCCTGCTGCAGGATCACCCACTGATAACCACCGCCCGCCAACGCCTCGCGAACCTCGGTCGACCGAAAGTGCTCCTGCAGCGAGGCATTGGGAAGCGCGATTGAATCAACACGCAGCGTCTTGCCCGCTTGCGCCGCGATGGCCGTGAGCATTGTCGGCAAATTGTTGAAGTAAGTCAGGCTGTTACCGAGCAACAAGACGCGACCGGGATCGGACATCGCCGTTCTCGATGCGTCGCTTGTCGCCATCGTTTGCTCGATCGCCAAGTCGTTCAGCCGAGGGTGCCCAGCGAGCCGACTGCCGGTGCGACCGGTCGCATTGCCGACCCCGAGCAGTGCCAGCCACACCATCAGCACAACGACGAAATTGCGCATGTGTTGCCCCTTGGTCGGCGAAAGCTGTCCAATCGGCGACAGCAGGTGTCGACCAGAGTGCCACCGGAGATCACCCGTTCGCGCGCCAGCGAGCCTCTCTTTTTCCTCTGTTTTCGCATTCCATGCGGCCAAAACGGTCGTTTGCCGACGATGGCAATCGACAGCGGCCCCACTCGACTTTGGACAAGCTCACTGCGGAAAGCGTTTCAGCCAGCCCGCGTCGCTTTCTCGGGCGATCGGAGACGCGAGGCAAGATCAGAAAAACAAAGCGCGCCGAAGCGCGCTTTGAGTTGTGCTGTGGAATCGAAGCTTAGCCTTCGCCTTCCTTCTTCTCTTCCTTGGTCGTGACCGCTTCGTCGATTTTCTCGCCGGCGGCGTTGACGGTCTCTTTCACTTGCTCGCCAGCTGCGCCTGCCATTTCCTTGCCGGCGGCGACTGCATCAGCAGCCACTACCTTGCCCTCGGCGACGGCGGCTTTGCCATCGGCAACGACGTCGGCGGCAACTGCCTTGCCATCGGCAACCGCATCGGCAGCCAATTCCTTGCCGTCGGCAACCGCATCAGAAGCTGCATCGTTAGCAGCAGCGGCGGCATCGCTGGTGACTTGCGCGGCATCGGCGGTGGCGGTGGACACAGCTTCGGCGGCCTCGCTGACAGCTTCCTTCGCTTCCGCAGTGACTTCAGCTGCCTTCTCTTCGTTCTGAGCCTGCTGTTGCGGCGAGCACGCGGCCAATGCAGCAACCAAAGCGGCGGTGAGAATGCTTTTGTTCAGAGTCATGATGAAAAAACCTCGTGTAGGGTTGGATAGTGATTGCAGCGTGAAAAACTACCGTCGTCTTGAAGATACAACGCCCATTAGTATCGCTCAGACGAGTTCGACTGCAATCGCCGTGGCCTCGCCGCCGCCAATGCAAAGGGAAGCGATGCCGCGTTTTCCGCCGCGTTGGCGCAGTGCGTTGAGCAATGTGACGACCAAGCGCGCGCCACTGGCGCCAATCGGATGTCCCAATGCGCAGGCGCCGCCAAACACGTTCACTTTGGCGTGCGGAATGCCGAGTTCCTGGATCGGTGCCATCGCGACACAGGCGAATGCTTCATTGATTTCAAACAGGTCCACGTCGGCCACCGTCCAGTTGATTTGCTTCAACAGGCTTTCGATGGCGGCGACCGGTGCGGTGGTGAACCACTCGGGTGCTTGTGCGTGCGTGGTGTAGCCAATGATGGTCGCTAGCGGTGTGATGCCACGCGCCTTGGCATCGTCGGCACTCATCAACACCGCGGCTGCTGCGCCATCGGAGATGCTTGAAGAGCTTGCTGCGGTGATGGTGCCGTCTTTCTTGAATGCCGCACGCAGGGCAGGGATCTTGCTGATATCGCACTTGCCCGGCTGCTCGTCGGTGTCGACCAACACATCGCCCTTGCGACCGGCCACCGTCACCGCGACGATTTCATCTTTGAAGCTGCCATCGGCTTGCGCAGCCAAGGCCCGACGCACGCTTTCGGCGGCAAATGCGTCCTGTCCTTCGCGAGTGAAGCCCAGCTTCTCGACGCACATCTCGCCG
>JANNWF010000519.1:0-14207 GCA_031408455.1 Pseudoxanthomonas sp.
GACGCTCTACCGCTGAGCTAAGCACCCAACGAAGCTCGTCAGTTTACAGCATCCTTCAGCGCCTTACCAGCTTTGAAGGATGGAACTTTTGATGCCTTAATCTTGATCGTTTGACCTGTGCGCGGATTACGGCCCTGACGAGCCGCGCGCTTACGCACTTGGAAGGTGCCAAAGCCAACCAAGGACACGCTGTCGTCTTTCTTCAACGCCTTCTTGATCACTTCAATCACTGCATCCAACGCGCGCCCTGCATCCGCTTTCGACAGCTCAGCGGCGTCTGCAACGGCTCCGACGAAATCAGCCTTATTCATTGTCACTCCCTAGCGATAGTTTTGGTTTGCCCCCGAGGATGCATAACCGGACAGACGCACCACTGTTGCATTCGTCTGGCTTGCGATGTCCTTGCGTCGCGTCGTTGTCTTATCAATAGATGACGGGCGGCGGACGCTGCGATTTATACCAGTGCGGGTTTCCCATAGCAACACGAAATTGCTAGGTTTTATGCGGGCTACAGACGTATTTGGGGGTTGACGTTGAGGGCATTCCAATGCCACGGCTAAGCCAGCTCACTGCTTCGAAAAGCAACTGTGGCTGGCCGCTCTTTACCCAAAGCTTGGGTTGCGTGAGCTAAGGACTTGATTACGAACAACTGCGCTCGATTCTTTTGCACCACTGCTTGTCAGACCGTACTTCATCCTTCCAAGTTCTCGAAGCCCGCCATCAATGCGCTCGTGGTAGCTGGCTGCTCGCGGAATCTTTTTCGGGCTCGTGCTTGCTGACGTCGACAATGCTCGGTATTCGTGGCGTGAGGGGGGATGCCAGCGCAAGATCCAGCACCTCATCGATCCATCGCACGGCCTTTATTTGCAGGTCACGTGTGACGTTTTCCGGAATGTCAGCCAAGTCCTTTTGGTTCTCTTCCGGAATGATCACGGTGCGGATGCCACCGCGCAACGCAGCCAGCAACTTTTCCTTCAGCCCACCAATTGGCAGCACCCGTCCACGCAAGGTGATTTCGCCCGTCATCGCGACGTCTGCGCGTACCGGTATTTTTGCTAGCACCGACACCAGCGCTGTCACCATGGCGATCCCCGCACTCGGTCCGTCTTTTGGCGTCGCACCCTCTGGCACGTGCACGTGGATGTCGTACTTGTGGTGAAAATCGGGCTCGATACCGAAACTCTCGGCGCGCGTGCGGACCACGCTCATCGCCGCCTTGATCGACTCTTGCATGACGTCGCCGAGCTGACCTGTGTGCAGCAGACCACCCTTACCTGGTGCCAATGCGGCTTCGATTTGCAGCAAATCGCCGCCAACCTCGGTCCATGCCAACCCTGTCACCAGTCCAATCTCATTGGCCTGTTCGGCGCGGCCAAAATCGTGTCGACGCACGCCTAGATACTTGCCGATGTTCTTCGGTGTCACTGTGAGATCAGGCCGCTTGCGCGCCGACTTGCGCTTGGGCTGAGGACCCGCAAGTGCGATGTCCTTGACGACTTTGCGGCAAATCTTGGAGATCTCGCGCTCTAGATTGCGCACTCCCGACTCACGCGTGTAATAGCGGACGATCTCGCGCACTGACTCTTCGCTCAGAGCCAACTCATGCTCTTTCAAACCATTCGCAGTCAGTTGCTTGGGCACCAGATAGCGCTGCGCAATGTGCAGCTTTTCGTCTTCGGTATAGCCAGGTATTCGAATGACTTCCATTCGATCCAATAGCGGGCCCGGAATACGCAGCGAGTTTGCAGTAGCGACAAACATCACCTCGGACAGGTCGAGGTCAACTTCGAGATAGTGGTCGTTGAAGGCGTGGTTTTGCTCCGGATCAAGCACCTCGAGCAACGCAGAAGAGGGATCACCGCGGAAGTCCATGCTCATCTTGTCGATCTCATCAAGCATGAACAAAGGATTGCGGGTGCCCACCTTGCTGAGGTTCTGCACCACTCGCCCTGGCATCGAACCGATATAGGTCTTCCGATGGCCGCGAATTTCGGCCTCATCACGCACGCCACCCAAACTCATGCGGACAAATTTGCGATTGGTGGCCTTCGCGATGGATTGGCCTAATGAAGTCTTGCCAACACCCGGCGGCCCCACCAGACACAAGATCGCGCCCTTCATGCGCTTGACGCGTTGTTGCACGGCGAGGTATTCGACGATCCGCTCCTTAACCTTGTCGAGTCCGTAGTGATCGGCGTCGAGCACGTCACCTGCCACTTTCAGGTCACGTCGGATGCGGCTGCGCTTTTTCCAAGGCACGCCGACCAACCACTCGACATAGTTGCGCACCACCGTGGCCTCGGCAGACATGGGTGACATCTGCTTTAGCTTGTTAAGCTCGGTACGTGCCTTGCTCTCGACCGGCTTGGGCATACCCGCGGCAGCAATCTTTCGGGCCAGCTCTTCGATTTCATTCGGCGCGTCTTCGTTCTCGCCAAGCTCCTTTTGAATCGCCTTCATCTGCTCGTTGAGGTAGTACTCGCGCTGGCTCTTTTCCATCTGCGACTTGACCCGTCCGCGGATGCGCTTTTCCAGTTGCTGGACGTCGATTTCACCATCCACAAAGCCGATCAGCATCTCGAGGCGAGCGCCCACCTCAAACGCCTCCAGCAGCGCTTGTTTGTCCGACAAGCGGATACCGAGATGCGCCGCGACGGTGTCAGCAAGACGGCTAGGATCGTCAATACCAGCCAGCGTGGACAGCAATTCGGGTGGAATCTTTCGATTCATCTTCACGTACTGCTCAAACAGCGAGACCAGTGACTTCAAGGTCACCTCCACCTCGCGGTCCTCGCGCTCGTAAACCGGCTCAACCACCGCGCCGTGCGCGGTTAGTCCGCCTTCGCCATCGCCATATCCGCTTACCTGCGCGCGCGCGACACCTTCGACCAGCACTTTGATGGTGCCATCCGGCAATTTCAGCAATTGCAGTACTTGTGCAATACAGCCGACCGAATACAGGTCATCAGCACCTGGATCATCGATGTCTGGACTTTTCTGCGCGACCAGCAAGATCTGTTTTTCTCCCTCCATGGCTTGATCCAGCGCGCGAATCGATTTTTCGCGCCCAACGAACAACGGGATCACCATGTGCGGGTAGACGACCACATCGCGCAACGGCAGGACGGGCAGCGGCGGCGTAGCAGAGGCAGTTGCGGTCATCGAGATACTCCAGAACAGCGCTGCCGCCACCATAGGGCAACAGCGCAGCTAACGGGTGGGCCATGTTGCAAACATGGGGCCGCCATGGCGGCCCACAAGTGCATCGCAAGTTCGCAATTGGATCTGGAATAGATCAGCTGCGGCGAATACCGCCGCAGCAAACAAACGTGGAAACGATACGAGGCGCATGCCCCCAATCGAATCAGGCAGCGGGCGATTCGGCCGCTTTGGCGGCACTTGAATAAATCAAGAACGGCTCGGTTTGGTTATTGATCACGGACTCGTCGACGACGACTTTGCTGACATTTTCGAGTGACGGCAGCTCGTACATCGTGTCCAACAAAACCGATTCGATGATCGTACGCAACCCGCGCGCGCCAGTCTTGCGCTTCAGTGCCTTACGGGCGACAGCAGCGAGTGCCTCCGGTCGGAATTCGAGCTCGACGCCTTCCATATCGAACAGTTTCTTGAACTGTTTGGAAATCGCATTTTTTGGCTCGGTCAGAATTTTTACCAAAGCCGGCTCGTCGAGCTCTTCCAAGGTCGCCACCACCGGCAAGCGACCAACAAACTCTGGAATCAATCCGAACTTGATCAGATCCTCAGGCTCGACATCGGCAAGCAATTTGCCAACGTTGGCTTTCTGATCTTTGCTGCGAACTTCGGCACCAAAGCCGATCCCCGCCGCGTCTTGCGTGCGCTGTTGAATGATCTTGTCCAAGCCCGCAAATGCGCCGCCGCAAACGAACAAGATATTGCGCGTGTCCACCTGCAGAAACTCTTGCTGTGGATGCTTGCGACCGCCCTGCGGCGGCACGCTGGCGATGGTGCCTTCAATCAACTTGAGCAGCGCCTGCTGCACACCTTCGCCGGACACATCGCGAGTGATCGAGGGGTTTTCGGACTTACGCGAAATCTTGTCGATCTCGTCGATGTAGACGATGCCGCTTTGCGCCTTCTCGACGTCGTAATCGCACTTTTGCAGCAGCTTTTGAATGATGTTTTCCACATCTTCACCTACGTAACCGGCTTCGGTCAGCGTGGTTGCGTCCGCGATAGTGAAGGGAACATTCAACAGGCGAGCAAGTGTTTCGGCCAGTAGCGTCTTGCCGCAACCGGTCGGGCCGACCAGCAAGATGTTGCTTTTTGAAAGCTCGACTTCGTCGTTCTTGCCGCGCGACTCCATGCGCTTGTAGTGGTTATAAACCGCCACGGCGAGGGTCTTCTTGGCGCGCGGTTGGCCGACCACGTATTGGTCGAGCACATCCAGAATTTCACGCGGCCGCGGCAGATGGCTGCGCGTGGACGCTGCCTTTTCTTCCAGCTCTTCGCGAATGATGTCATTGCAAAGCTCGACGCATTCATCACAGATGAACACGCTCGGGCCAGCAATGAGCTTGCGCACTTCATGCTGGCTCTTGCCGCAGAAGGAGCAGTAAAGAATCTTGGCGCTGTCTCCGGATCGTCCGGAACGCTCGTCGCTCATGCCTGAATTGCCTGCCGCACGGGCCCGCACTGCGGGTACGGACCGAGAATATCACACGAGGCCGGGGCACTAACCCCGGTCAACGCGAACTTAATGCCGCCGTTTGGCCGCTGCTGACGGCGGAACGCCAAAGTCAGCCTGGCTTGACCAGATCGTCTGGACGGCGCTCCAGCACCGCATCGACGAGACCGTAGTCGCGAGCTTCTGAGGCACTCATGAAGTTGTCGCGGTCGGTGTCTCTGGCGATGCGGTCAATGGGTTGCCCCGTGTGCGTCGCCAAGATGTGGTTGAGGCGATCACGCAAAGTGAGGATCTCGCGTGTGTGAATCTCAATATCGCTCGCCTGACCTTGGTAGCCGCCCAGCGGCTGGTGGATCATCACGCGCGAGTGCGGCAAGGCGTAGCGCTTGCCTTTGGCGCCCGAGGCCAACAACAGCGCGCCCATACTGGCGGCTTGTCCGATGCACATGGTCGCCACGTCGGACTTGATGTACTGCATGGTGTCGTAGATCGCCATGCCCGCAGTCACCACGCCACCCGGGCTGTTGATGTAAAGGTTGATGTCTTTGTCGGGATTCTCCGACTCCAGAAACAGCAGCTGAGCGACGACGACGTTGGCAACGTAGTCATCAATCGGGCCCACCAAAAAAACCACTCGCTCTTTCAGCAAGCGCGAGTAGATGTCGTAGGCGCGCTCGCCACGGCTGGTCTGTTCGACCACCATGGGCACCAAATTGAGGCCTCGAATCGTCATCGCATTACTCCTGCGGTTGCCCAGTCGGAGGGCCCGACCGGGCGATTTTGATCAACAGTGGCGACTGGTTCGAGCACATCTGCTCCGATCGCAGCAGGTGACTCGATCAGGCGTTGGGGCGCATCACTTCAGCAAAGCTCAGCGTCTGAACTGTCAAGTCAGCGTGGTCAGCGATCCAATCAATCAGCTGATCTTCGATCACACGACTCTCCAGCGACTGCATCATCTGGGGGTCGTTGCGATAGAGTTCAATGACCTCCATCGGGTTTTCGTAGGTGGAGGCAATCGAAACCAGCATTTCGTTGGCGCGGCTGCGATCAATGCGAATTTCGTTTTGACGCGCGAGCTCACCCAGGAGGACCGCCGCCGCCACGCGATTCTTGGCGATCGGCAACAAGGCCTGCGGATCGACTTTGACGTCCTTGCGACCCTGCGATTTCGCTTGCTGCTCTGACTGCGCCGCCAAGCCCTTGGCTTCGGCTTCGATCATTTGTTGCGGAAACTCTAGGTGCGAATGTGCCTGGACCAGCATGCCAGCGACATCGGCTTTCAGGCGAGCCATCAATGCACCGCGCAGCTCGCGCTCGAGATTGGCGCGCACTTCGGTCCGGAATACATCCACGCCGCCGGCAGCGATGCCGAAGCTCGCCATGAAGGCCTCATCCACGTCGGGCAGCGAGCCTTCGGAGACTCGCACGATCTTGACGCTGACGTCGGCTGAGCGGCCGGCAATCGAAGTCACCCGATAGTCAGCGGGAAAATTGACGGTGAATGTGTGCTCGGCGCCCGCCGCATGGCCGATCAAGCCATTCTCGATATCGGCAAAAATTGCATTCGAACCGAGGACGGTGCCCGAACGCTCGGTGCCTTCAGCAGGAATTCTGATATCGCCGGCCACTGCCACCGACTCAAACAACACCATGTCGCCAGTCTGCGAAGCGCGCTCCACCGTTGCCCACGTGCGACGCTGCTCGCGCAAGGTCTGAATCATGGTGTCGATATCGGCCTCTTCAACGACGGCCGTTGGCTTCTTGACCTTGAGACCCGACACGTCGACTTTGCCAATTTCCGGCATCACTTCGAAGGTCGCGACGTAGCGGAACTGACCCTCTTCGATGTTGCCCGCCGCTTCGATGGACGGAGCGACCGCAGGACGCAGATTCTCTTGCTTCACCGCTTCGCCAAAACTCTCGCGAATAACTGCGGTGGCAACTTCATTGCGAACTTGCGCGCCAAAGCGCTGATCGATCACCTTCGGTGGCACTTTGCCCGGCCGAAACCCTTTCAAGCGAACGCTGCGCGTGAGTTCACGTAAGCGATCACGCACTTGCGACTCAAGTCGCTCGGCAGGAACACTGACCGTCACTTTGCGCTGGAGGGTACCGATGGATTCGACCGAAACGTGCATGAAAACTCCTGACAACATCGATTGACGAACTACCCTGTCATCGCTGGCTGGTGGTGCCAAGCGATGTTGGGAATTAGAGGAATGAATTAAATAGAAAAGGAGTTACCGAAGTGGGCACCACGAAACAGTCGTGGCGGTTCGGATGGTGCGAAAGAAGAGACTCGAACTCTCAAGGGTTACCCCACTGGAACCTAAATCCAGCGCGTCTACCAATTTCGCCACTTTCGCTTTGAACCGCACTAGCTTTCGACCACGTGATTAGAACTCATGCACCCGTTGACAAGATGGTGGGCCGTGAAGGATTCGAACCTTCGACCTATTGATTAAGAGTCAACTGCTCTACCAACTGAGCTAACGGCCCATCTTGAATGTCTGTCGCCTGCCGCATCTGATAACGACAACACTAGTCTGCCGTATCGCCCAACTGGGGTGGAAGACGGGATTTGAACCCGCGACCCCTGGAATCACAATCCAGTGCTCTAACCAACTGAGCTACATCCACCACTGAAATCTGTGTCGCTCGCACTCAACAACTGTCTGAGTGCGCCTCGCCAAACACCCACACCACTCCGCTGTTCAACCCTTCCCGTCGACGAACCGCAAGTGGCGCGCCCGACAGGAATCGAACCTGCAACCGTCGGCTTAGAAGGCCGATGCTCTATCCGATTGAGCTACGGGCGCAGATTTGCAGCGACCTTGCTTGTTCGACACGACACTCGAAAAAACGACCGTTTGCGCAGAATTCCGGCTTACGGTCGGATGGTCGGGGAAGAGGGATTCGAACCCACGACATCCAGCTCCCAAAGCTGGCGCTCTACCAGACTGAGCTATACCCCGGCGTACCGGCTTTCCACAAGGCGCTCACCAACCCGCCAAACAGAAGCGGAATGGTAAGCGGCACACAGCGGTGGCGTCAATTGCGGCGCAAGGGCGGGTGTTCACGCAGGCACCCGCGCGACAACCGCCGACCAAGCGAAGCCTCAGCATTGTTGTCGCAACGACCGACACTTGCGTTATAGTATATCAATGCATTCGCGCGATCCGAACACTACTGCCGCCCAACCGGAACTGCTGGCCACTCTGAGCCCGGCGGCTGACACGGCTGATCGCGTTGGAATCGCCGGATCGTTGCTCTGCGCCATTCACTGCGCGTTGATGCCGCTGGTCTTGAGCTTGCTTCCTGCATTAGGCGTTGGCCTGCTGGGTAGCGTTGATTTGGATCAGGCGTTTGTGGTTTTTGCCACGCTACTCGGCATCGCAACGCTGAGCACTGGGTTTCGCCGGCACCGCGCCCACCACGCTTGGGCGATTCTAGTTCCGGGCTTGGCGATGGTTTGGGTGGGCTCGTTTACGTCTATGCACGATCACTCAATCGGACATGCGCTAATGATGACGGTTGGCGGACTGCTGATCGCAGCGGCCCACTTCACCAACCTCCGACTGACCCATCGTTCGGCCAATCGCGTGTTTGACACGCCATCCAACGTCGAGCTGGCATAAGCCAAAGTGAACACGGCGGAAGCTGGCTCGTGGCCCTTCGGTGCCCCAACTGCTATCCTTCGCGCCCTTTCATTCCACCGGCTGCTGCCGGTCGCAACTAGGAGTTATCAGATGGGCAAGGGCGACAAGCGCACCCGCAAGGGCAAGATCAGTGCGGGAAGCTACGGCAATAGCCGCCCGCATTCCGAAGCGACCACGGCCACCGTGACCGCCAAGCCGACACCCGTGGCGAAGAAAGCACCCGTGCGCAAGCCGGTGGCCAAAAAGGCCTAAGCGCCTTTCGGCAGACAGCGTCGACTGTCGCTGAGTGCAACTTCGCAGCCCCCGCTCACGCGGGGGTTTTGCTTTGGGTTGCAGGTTTGAAATGTGGGTTTGAATCATCCGACTGCGGTCGTCGATCAGGCAGACACCGGGCCTAGAAATCGAGTGACGCCCGCAGCAATCACCCGCATGGGCGGCGGCCCACCTATCCAATTGACAAGCTCTGCAGGCGATGCCACTGGCCATAGCGCCAGGTCGGCGACAGCGCCGATGCGTATCTGGCCGCGATCCGCCAACCCAAGGGCCCTAGCTGCGTTGACCGTTACCCCGCGCAGCGCTTCTTCCACAGTCAGACCGAACAGCACGCAGGCCATGTTCATGGCGACTCGCAGGGATGCCAGTGGCGATGTGCCAGGGTTCAGGTCTGTCGCAACCGCCATCGGCACACCTGCTGAGCGAAATTGCGCCACCGGCGGCATACGAGTCTCGCGCAGGCTGTAGAAAGCACCGGGCAACAGCACGGCTACCCCGCCAGATTGCGCAAGCGCATCGATGCTTGTGCTCGAGGTGTATTCGACATGATCGGCTGACAAGCCAGCGAACTCCGCGACCAAGCGCGCGCCGCCGAGATCACTCAATTGATCCGCATGCAATTTCACCGGCAGGCCAAGTGCCTGTGCGGTCGCAAAAACCCGTCGTGTTTGCGCAGGTGTAAAACCGATCCCTTCGCAGAAGGCGTCCACCGCATCGACCAAGCCAAGCTTGGTCAGCGCAGGCAGCATGTGCGTACAAACGCTGTCGATATAACCGTCGGCGTTACCGGCGTACTCTTCTGGAACGGCATGCGCGCAAAGCGCTGTCGTGCGCACCGTGATGCCCAGCACGTCGCCGATTCGGCGTGCGACGCGCAGCATGCGGGCTTCCGTTTCCAAATTGAGACCGTACCCCGATTTGATCTCGAGTGTAGACACCCCATCGGCTAGCAAAGCTTGCGCGCGCGGCAACGACTGCGCCAAGAGCTGCGCCTCATCAAGCGCTCGCGTCGCGCGCACCGTGGCTTTAATTCCGCCACCAGCACGGGCGATATCGGCATAACTTGCGCCGGCGAGGCGAGCTTCAAATTCGTTGGAGCGCTGCCCGCCGTATACCAAGTGGGTGTGGCAATCGATGAGACCGGGCGTCAACAGCGCACCCTTGGCATCGATCACTTCAGCAATTACATCAGCAGCGTCCATCGCATCGACCGGCAGCGAGCTGAAATCTGCGTCGCTTCCCACAAAGCAAATGCGGCCGTTGCGCCAAGCGACGGTCGCGCCACGAACGACCGCTGCGCCCGACTCGACAAGCGTGCAGACGCTAGCGTTGCGAATGACACCCGTTGACGCATTCATCAAGACAAGTCCTCAACGCCGAAGCCGCGAGTCTAGCGGCCCCGGCGTCGATTCGCCTTTGTCGACATTGCAGGCCAAAATCGCCGGCATGAACGAGCCCAATCAAAGCCGCTATTGGACACCCACCGGCTGGCGCAACACGCAGCCAAGTTCACTGACATCTACCGACTGGATCTTGCCCGGCATCGCCAATATCCATTCGCATGCGTTTCAACGCGCGATGAGCGGGCTGACCGAGCGTCGTGGCCCAAGCGCCGACAGCTTTTGGTCGTGGCGAGAGCGCATGTACAGCATGGCGGCTCGCTTTCAGCCCGACACCTTGCGTGATGTCGCCGCCCAGCTCTACATGGAAATGCTAGAGGTCGGATATACCAACGTCTGTGAGTTTCACTATTTGCATCACGCTGCCGATGGAACCGCTTACGCCGATCCCGCTGAAATGGCGCTGGCCTTGATTGATGCCGCCCAAGAAGTGGGCATCGGCTTGGTGTTGCTACCCACGCTGTACCAGGTCGGCGGCTTTGATCAGCGCGCGCTGGCAGAACGGCAGCGGCGTTTTTTTCATTCCACCGATGCCTACCTAACGCTGCTGCAACATCTCGATCAGCTGCGCGGGCCTGCGCTGGAAGTGGGGATCGCGTTTCACAGCCTGCGGGCGGTATCGGAACCCGCCATGCGCGAAGTGCTGGCGGCACGCAGCGACCGCGCGCAGCCCGTCCATCTGCACATTGCCGAACAGACGGCCGAGGTCGATGACTGTGTGGCGCATCTAGGTGCAAGGCCGGTCGCTTGGCTGCTTGAGCACGCGCCGGTGGACGCGCGCTGGTGTCTGGTTCACGCCACCCACCTGCATGCCGCCGAAGTCAGTGCATTGGCGGCGAGCGGCGCCTGCGTCGCACTCTGTCCGACCACCGAAGCGAATCTTGGTGATGGTCTGTTCCCGCTTGACGACTATCTCGCAGCAGGTGGCTGTTTTGGACTGGGTTCGGACAGCCATGCGAGCGTTGCTTTGAGTGAGGAGTTGCGTTGGCTGGAATACGGCCAGCGCTTGCTGCATCAGCGCCGCAATATTGCGGCGCGCACCGCCCACGACAGCACCGGCGAGACCCTGTTTGCAGCCGCGCTTGCCGGCGGGCGTCAAGCGAGTGGTGGCCGTAGTGATGAGGGGTGGTTTTCGTTACGCGCGGATGCAGTTGAACTGGCCGAGCGCGGTGCCGATGACATCGTGGATAGTTGGCTGTTCGGCAGCAGTCGCGCGCTTATTCGCGATGTCTGGGTCAACGGAATTCAGCAGGTCGCCGACGGCCGCCATCGCTTGCGCGACGTCGTCGAGCCGCGCTATCGGCGAGCGCTTAATCGCTTGTTTTCGAACACTTAAGGGTCGCTCAAGCGGGCGCAAAGCGCATCGACAGGTCGACCGCCCGAACATGCTTGGTGAGTGCGCCGATCGAAATATAGTCGACACCGGTTTCCGCCACCGCCCGCAGTGATTCAAGCCCCAAGCCGCCAGATGCCTCCAATGGCATTCGGCCGGCACACAACGTTACCGCTTCACGCATGGCAGTGAGACTGAAATTGTCCAGCAGAATGCGCGTCGCGCCCCCGCAAACAAGCGCTTCGTCCAATTGCTGCAGCGTCTCTACTTCGACGATCAAGGGCAAATCCGCGAAACGAGCTCGCGCCAGACGGATGGCTGCGCTGAGACCGCCTGCCGCGAGAATGTGATTCTCTTTCAGCATCACCGCGTCAAACAGCCCGATCCGATGATTGCTGCCGCCTCCGCAGCGGACCGCGTACTTCTGCGCCAGACGCAATCCCGGCAGGGTTTTGCGCGTATCCAAAATGCGCGCCGACGTACCAGAAATTGCCTCCACATAGTCAGCGGTCGCGGTGGCGGTGGCAGACAGGGTCTGCAAAAAATTCAGCGCGCTGCGTTCGGCGCTGAGCAATGCCCGACTGCGGCCACGAATGCGACACAACTCGGCCCCCGGCTGCACACGTTCGCCGTCATCGATCTGCCACTCAAAACTTGCCTCTGGATCAAGCTGGTGGACGCAAGCCTCAGCCCAAGGCTTGCCGCAGATGACCGCTGCATCGCGACAGATAATGATGGCCACACTCGGCGCATCAGGAACCAGCGCGGCAGACACATCGCCGCTACCCACATCTTCAGCCAGTGCACGCGCCACATCGATGGCGACCGCGGCACGTTCAGATGCTGCGATGGCGCGCTCAGCCCTCAGCATGCACGCCAGCGCGCTCTTCGCCCGTGCACTCTTCGCCAGCAGGCTGCATCGGAACCACGAGCTCGGACATCACGGCGTCGACCGCGCGCGCCAACACGCTGGCGTCGCTGATGACTCGGGCCAAACCGCGGCCAATATCTTCGGCCATTCGCTCAGGCGGCACATCGATCAGCTTGCGTCCAGCCCAATTGACTAGCAGCCAGCGTCCACTCAAGGGACTGATCCAGCTCAACCGTCCGCGCTCCGCGTCCTCGGCACCAGGCGTCAACTCAAACCAGGTACCGGGCCGCAATCCGCGCAAATGGCGCATGGCGTTGGGATCATGCGATTCAGGGCGCGGCTGATCGTCAAGCCGCGTCGGCACCGCATCAATGCCCGCTGACGACGCACGAAACTGCGACACGCCCACCAAGATAAACGTATGCAATTCGCCGCACAGGCGGACGATGTCCTGGTCTGAATAGGCCAGCGTTGCTAACCCTTGCCGAAGTTGGGTCTCAAGCTCCAAGCGGCGCGCCCGGAAACTCGCGGCGTGAATGGGATTGACCGCATCACGCTCACCGGTCAGCAAGGCATCGGCAAACGAGATCGCTTGCCTGTAGTGATCAGAAACCATGCCGTAACGCAGGATCACCAACACCAGATACGCGGACCAATGGCGCGACAGCAGCTGTCGCAGCCAAGGCGAAGGCGAGAAGCTGTCCAGATGCGATTCGATGGTCAGTTGCGCGTCCAACTGCGCTTGATGCAGCGCCTCCCGACTGCGGGTCGACTCGATCGCACGCAATTCGGCCTGTTCTGCCTGCACGCGCTGCGCCGCAGCAAACTCGCGAAACTCGTTGAGAGCGTCTTGAAATCCGGCGGCACCGGATTCGCCCGACTGCTGCAACTTGCCTTGTAGCATCTGCATTTGTCGCAGCAATCGTTGACCGGGATCTGCGGTAGCACACCAGCCACGCGCAGAGTCACCAAATTCATCGATGAGTTGACGTGCCGGGTGCGCTGGATCGTTCATCAGCGACTGATCGCGCAGTGCGGCATTCAAAAAGGGAACGCGCAATGCCGTCAGCGCCCGTCCCAGCGGCGTCGGCACACTGCTGTCTTGGCTCATCCGCTCGAATAGAGCGTCGACCAAATCGACCGTGCCTTCATCAGCCGCGCTCAAAGAAACCCGCGCCGGCGATTGTTGTTGCGCCAAATCAAGCAAGCGGCGCTTGAGCTCGCCCGGATTGGCATTGGCGTCTTGCAACAGGGCGGCAGTGGCATCCAGCAGCCGCTCGCGCGGCAGCTCACGGCTCTCTGCGGCACCACGCAGGCTGGCAGCCGGCGGCATGCTTTGCGATAGTCGACGCGTCAACATGCGCCGAAACAACTCCGCCATATCCCCCACCGGCTCTGCTTCGGCCACCGGGTATGGCTGGCTCATCGGCACATACGGGGCTGGCTTCGCTGGTGCGGGAGGGAGTTCCTCAGCGACCGCTGCATTGGCCGCTTCACTGACCGCCGGTGGCGCAACTGACTGCACTAGCGGTGCAGGTTCAGCCTCCGCACTACCGTGATCCGCGTCGTCGATCGGCAGCTCAACCAGCACACCGGCCGCGATCAAACTCTGGTTGCAGCGCTCGTAACAATCTTCGAGGCCCTCAAACACATGCGAATGAACCTTTCGGTAGGCCTGCAAGCGCAGATCCGAACCGATATCAAGCGCCAAAAACGCGTCGCGAAATCCCTCAACCAAGGCCAATGGTCCAATCGGATTGGTCTGGTCGTCGAATCCGGGTGCTCCCACCAAGGCAGCCAAGCGGTAGTTGAGACCGCGCAAACTGCCGTACACATGCGCCGCCACGCTGGTCGCGATGGCAGAAAGCGCGAGCCGCTCCTCCAACTCATCTCGCGCAAACAGCGATAGTGGCGTGGTCGTAGCCCGCCGCGCTGGCGTGCTGGGTGTGTGCACCAAGGTCTGGCCCAAGCGGGCGACAAAACCGTGCTCGACGGCCGC
>JANNWF010000520.1:0-3927 GCA_031408455.1 Pseudoxanthomonas sp.
GTTCGGCATGCGCTCGATCGCGCTTCCCGGATGCGCCTCAGCCATCCTGTAGAGCTTTACCTGCACGAGGTGGGTCTTGAGTCGGCGGGATCGTTCCTGTTCCAGCCGAGTGCTCAACATATCGTGTTTGACACGACTGACTTCGTGGCACCTCGACCCGCTTGGAGCGATCGTTCCTTCCACCCTACGTGGAGTCTGGGCGGCACTCATACCAAATGTCGGTTCGGCGGCCATGTTTCCGTCGAATGCGGTCTCTGTGGCGGCCAACTCCATCACCTTGTAACCCTTCCGGGACAGATCTCGGCCAGTTCCACACCGCTACTGCTTGCGACATGTCTGTCGTGTCTTGGCTGGGAGCAGCCAACCCTAAGCTACTGCCACGACGAAACAGGCAACCCCCTTTCCCTTGATAAGGGCCAAGTGACGCCAGAGTTCCCGGCTGGGCCACTCCGAGAGTTAGTAGTCCGACTAACGCAAATGCCCGAACGATGGCGATGGCAGGACTGGGCTCTCTCTAACGGCCGCGAGAACCTGAATCGCGTCCATGGCTATCCTTCATGGATTCAATCTGCCGAGTATCCAAAATGCCAACGCTGCGGCAATACCATGCCCTTCCTTATCCAGCTCGACTCGGATCTGCCTACCGAAGACGGAAACGAGTGGCTATGGGGACGTGGCGGTATCGGCTATGGCTTCTTCTGCCGCGCCTGCAGAATCAGCACGTTCCTATGGCAATGCACGTAAAGGTGAACCGCCCCGGGGCCACAAGCGGTTAAAGGAGTCCGCCACCGCTAGCAAGAGAACCGCCAATGTTCATATTGCGGCAGTGACCAAAGCAGCCGATTGAATTTCTCAAATTGGCCGGTCAGCGCCGGTTCGCGAGGGGCGCAAGCCGACCCGAATCGGGCGTTCGTTTCGGGCTCGGGAGAAGCGCTAGCGGACATTCGAGCTGGCGCTTGCTTATGCCGCCATCGTCTCAAGAATTTCAGCCTCCACAAATCACAGGGTGGTTCAGAGTCCAGCGGGCGTTCGGCGTCATGTTTCTTCGACCAATAGTGGGCGTTGTCGCTGACAACTCGAGTGGCAAGCCCGCGAAGAAGCGCGTAACCAGAGATCGTGGCGCGGCCCGGCGTGGCGCTACCGCACGTCAGTCAGTGGACAGTTGTGCCGCTCGCTCGCGCAGCGCGGGAATCTCGGCGACCGGCATGGACCAGACTTGAATCAGGTCCGCCGCTTGCCCGTCGAATGGCCGCGTTGATGAGAACACCAGTGTCATCCCATCCGGCGTCAGTCGCGGCGCAAAGTCTTCCTGCGGCGAGTTCACTTCAGGCCCAAGGTTGACCGGCGTCGACCATGTTTCAACGTCCTTCCATGCCACAAACAGGTCGCCCTCACCGCTGCCGCCGCGGCCGTTGTAGGCGAGCAGCATGATTCGGCCATCGGCACTGATCCAACCCAGCGAATCGCGCTGCGGGGTGTTGATGGGGGCGGGCAGCGGCGCTGGCGCGAGAAAGCCACCGCGACCGTCCGAGCGCGCCACATAAATGTCGCGCTCGCCGGGGCCATCGAGGCGCTCGGTCCAGAAGTACAGATCGCCGCTTCGCGTGAGCTGTGGCGCGGTTTCGTTGTTGACGAAGCGCAGCGTGCGTACCTTGCCACCGCGAATCCGGTTGATGTCGGGCTCGTCAAGCGGGCGCGGCGTGGCCGCCGGCGTCGTCAGGTCGAGCGTGTAGAGATCGAAGTCCGAATCGACTTTGGCACCCGGCAGACGGTCGCGCGCGGCGGCCCACGAGAACAGCAGCGTGGTGCCGTCGGGCGACACGCTCGGGTAGTCGACCCGACCTTCGGCGGGCAGCGGTACGCGCGTCGGCGGCAACCACGTTTCGCCGCTGCGCAGCGAACGCTTCAAGCGCTGCGGACACTCCCAGATCGGACTGCACTCCGACTGCGCGAAGTACAGGGTGTTGCCATCGGGCGAAAACCCCGGCGACAGGGTGACGCGACCGTCCTGGCCGAGGGCCTCGGGATGGAAGCGCTGCGGTGCAGCATCGACGCTGTTCGCAAGGCTGGCAGCGATGCACAGCGTCGCGACGAATCGGGTATGGCGAGACCCGCGAGGCATGGCGTATTCGACGTGGGGAGGCAGCCATAGGTTAGGGAACCGTAGCCGCCGAAGCTCGGCGGATTCCACCGTGCAGATGGCGGAAAGAGTCGCTTTTCACGTTCCGGGCGGCGGAATCCGCTTCAATAGGACATGGATGATTTCGACCGCCACCTGCTGCGCGTGCTCCAGCGCAACAATCGCCTGAGCCACGATGCGCTTGGAGAGCAGGTCGGACTGTCGCCCACCGCCGTTCGCCGCCGCCTGCAGCGCCTGCGTGCGACCGCCGTCATACGCGCCGATGTGGCCCTGCTCGATGCCGCACAGCTCGGCACCACCGTCATCACTTCGATCCGCTTCGAGAAGGAGAGCACCGCCACCTACGACGCCTTCAAGCGCCGCATGAAGGCTGCGCCGCGCATTGCGCAGTGCTACACGGTGACCGGCGACGTCGACGTCATTCTGATCGGCCATTTTCCCGACCTTGGCAGCTACGAGCAGTGGGTGGCCGACGAGCTGCTCACTGACCCTGCAGTGGCGCGCTCGACGGCGAATGTCGTCTATCGGACAGTGAAGTTCGATACCGCGATTGACGTTGACGCCGTGGCTCCCGACAGCGCACCCGGAAGGTTGGGGACGCTGTCCACGGACTGACTTTGCGCTCGTCGCGGTGCGTTCGATCCGCTTGTTGCTCACAAGGTCGCTTCTCGATAGTGGATTGGTTTACCTGCTAAGCGCACGGAGTGCACCTTCCGGCGCGGAACCCAACCAGCCAGGCCTGTTGCCCGGCGCTCCCAATGAGTGACCGCCTCTTGAGATCGCCCATAACTCACTGCAAAAGCTGCTGAAGGCAAAGGACTGGCAAAGGCCTTGGGAGTACGAGATGAAGCAGCAGCCAGACTGGGAGAACGCAGGATTCTTGTTCCAACTCTTTCCACCTGCAGCGCGCACTGAAGCCTGATCCCTCTTTTCGGGTACGCGGCCCTGCCGTCGAGGCAGTGGCAGATCTTGGCCGGGCAATACTCCCGAGGGGCGCAATCGACCCACTGCGGCCACACACCTGAGCCGGAAAAACCGGAAAAGCGGCCATTCAATCTCTACGACACCGGTGGGGTTTGTGTTCGCGAAACACACCACCGCCTCCTTTGCCGCGATTGGTGCGTTCTCGTCGCTCGATCGTTCGCGTAAACACCAATACGCGTCGGCCGCTCAACCAGCTGGGCTTGGGCGTTGACGTCGTAGATATAGGTGCCGTTGTAGGTGGGCGCGACGACAACGCTGGCATCAGGAGAGATGGCGACCTCCCACTGCTATAGGTAGCTAAAACCATCACATTACAGCGTGAGTGAGTGATGGCAAGGCCTACGAAATATGACGCTTCACAAATCGCTCCGGCCCTCGGGGCGATTTCTTTTGTGAAAACCGCTAACCAGTTGACCGGGTCGCCAACGAACCTTCCCGCCGCGCTGACCGGCAAGTTTCGACCCAAAGTTGCCGGTCGCCCAGTCTCACAGTCGCCAGCCAGATCGACCGAAAGCAGCCGCGGACTCATGTCGATTCGCTTGTAGCGGGCCATAACGCGTCCCTTGCGCGCTGGTTGGGATTGCAGCAGCATCAAGCGGTTTTTCCTACAGCTTCGTTAGGTGGCGTGGGACCGAGCAGCCCCTGAGAGGATCCGTCTCCGAGATGGAAGAGCAGCGAGTCGCATGCACATCGCCAGGATGCAGCAACCAGAGACTTCTCTCCACTGCCAAACGAACCGGAGGTTTCTGTCGGCCGTGTGAGCAGCGCATTGCGCGAGAAAAGCACAAGGCATACGTTGTTGC
>JANNWF010000521.1:0-8384 GCA_031408455.1 Pseudoxanthomonas sp.
AAAGGCCCGCATACAGCTTGGGGTCGATAGAAAAGCCCTCGCGGCGCTTGCCATCCAGCCACACGGCGACTTCGGCGCGAGGCACTTCGTGTACGGTGATGTCCTCGCCTGCGTCGCCTCCTCCCGCATGCACGCGACGCAATCCACTGGCGCGCACAAAGCCGATGATTTCGTTGCTCATTCCGGATGAAGAAGGGCCCTGCATCAGATAGTCGACTTGCTCAGCTGCCCAGCCCGTTTCTTCCAGCAATTCCCTGAGCGCGGCGGTCTCCATGGCTTCCGCTTCGCCGTGATCGCCGACCAAGCCGGCCGGCATCTCGATCGTGCGTGCGCTGATCGGCGGCCGGTACTGCTCGACAAACAGCACGCGATCTTCGGGTGTCACCGCGACCACGATCACTGCACAAACGGTGTTGGTGCGTTCGGCGTACTCCCAGCGGCCACGCCTGCGCAACCGCAAGTAGTTGCCTTCGTGGAGGATGCTGTCGGTGTCTGGCGTCGAGTCCATCGTGGTCATTGCAGTTGGAATTGCGTGAATTGAGCCCGATGATAACGCCCGTCAGTTCCGATTGAGTGCCCACGGCGGGAACCTTTGCCGATACCTCGGGGTCGCACAGCCCTTCAAACTCCAGATCAACCGGCCTCCATGATCCGAACTATTTGCTTGCTTGCCCTATTGGCCGTCGCACCGATGAGTGAGGCTCAGCTTCTCCCACGGGGTGCGCCGCCCGCCCCCACCGCTTTGGAAGTCGAGCTTGCGGCGACCAGCGATGTCGAAGCCCTGCGCGCGCGAGTGGTTGCTGCGCGCACTGCCAAGGATCTGGTGGCGGAGGCCGCGATTTGGAAGCGGCTCAGCGAGCTGCGCCCGCACGTGGGTCAGATCAAGGTTGAACTGGCCGCGGCATATGCCATGCAAGACTTGAAGAGTCAGGCCTACACCGCCTTGCTCGAATTGCAGACGCAGGGCTACGGCATGCAACTTGGCGATGACCCACGATTTGCGCGGGTGGCCACAACTCGCGCCTGGGACTACATCGTCAGCTCGTTGCAAACCAACCTGTCGCCCTTCGGAGGGGCCGAGCTGGTCTACACGCTTCCGAAGCAGGATTTGCTACTGGAAAGCTTGGGTTGGGACGTAAGCCGCAAGCAGTTGTTGGTGGGCAGTATCCGTGAGGGCACGGTATTTCGCGTCGACGCCGAGGGCAAGCTGCAGCCCTTGGCCAAAGCGGATGCCAAAAATGGCATGTGGGCAGTGATGGATTTGGCGGTGGATGCCAAACGCAACGTGCTTTGGATCGCATCAACCGCAGTGCCACACTTCAAGGGCTACAAGCCTGAAAGCGATCTTGGGCGCGCTGGAATTTTCAAGTTCGATTTGAAGACCGGTGCGTTCCTGAAGAGCTATTTGTCGCCCAGCGTGCTCGGTAGCGCCTTCTTCATGTCCACCTTGGCGTTGGCACCGGACGGCACCGTGTTTGCAGCGGATGGCGTCAACAACGCGGTTTACATGGTGCGCGACGATCAGTTGCGCAGAGTTTTTCATGCCACCACCTTGTCCAGCATTCGCGGCATGACCGTCAATGGCAGTGGCAGCGTGTTGTACTTTGCCGATTCCGAGCGCGGCATATTTGGCTACGATCTCAAGGCTGGCAAGCCATTTGATGTGTTGGTGCCGAAGACATTGGCCTTGGCTGGCATCGACGGTCTGGTGTGGTGGCAAGACTCGCTGCTGGCGGTTCAGAATGGCATGCAGCCCGCGCGCGTCATGCGCCTGATGCTGACACTGGACGGGCGAACTTTTGCGGGAGCCAAACCCTTGGCGGCGGGTCACCCAGCATTTTCAATGCCGACCTTGGCGACGATGGATGGGGATCGTCTGTTGTTCATCGCGAATGGTCAAAAGCACCAGTACGATCGCTTTGGCTTGGCGCGGAAAAGCGATGCTATCGAAGCCACCCAGATCTTTGCAGTTGCTGCAGATTTTGCGAGCGACATGGCTGGCACTGTGCCAACCGGGCAATCCAAACCGTCTGCGACTGCACCCCTGCCTGGCCATCAGCCCCCGAAAATGTTGCAGCGGCAACCGGAAACAAAGCCGACCGAGGAATAGGGCAGTTTCAAGCCTTAGCCCGGTCGCTACAACAATTTGCCAGGTTCATGAAACGTCAGGGTTGAGTGGTTACCTGTTCCAAGGCGCGTCGCCGCGTCATCGGTCCGCAACGCAGGTGATCCAGTAAGGCATTCAGCTGTTCGCGGTCAGCATTCCCGCGAGCTGCGTCGATCAGCGAATCGGGTAGGGGTGCCTGCAGGCAGATTGTGGCCAGCTGACGCGACAGCAACGCCTGCTCGCTGTGATCGCGCAGCCGTTTGGCGTGGCTGGCGGCGCCGCGCAGGCGCAGGAAGGGCACTTCCTCGCAGCGTGCAAGCAGCGCATCGAGTGATCCGAAGTGGGCCAGCAACGCGGCGGCCGTTTTGGCGCCGATGCCAGGGACGCCAGGAATGTTGTCGACTGCATCGCCACTCAAGCCCAGGTAATCGGCGACTTGATCAGCGCGCACGCCCATTCGCTGCGGCACATCAGTTGCGCTCCAGCGAATGTCGCGGGCGTAATCCCACTGCTCATCCGCGTGCTCCAACAGCTGCGATAGATCCTTGTCAGGCGACACGATAAGTCCGCGAAAGCCAGTCTTGCGCTGCCGACTGAGCAGCGTCCCGATCAAGTCGTCGGCTTCATAGTTGAGGTCGACCATGACCGCGAGCCCAAGTGCCGCAGTGAACGCTTGGCAGTGGCGAAACTGCGCTTTGAGTGACTCGGGTGCAGGGTCTCGGTTGGCTTTGTAGGGCGGATAGATCGCATTTCGGAATGAACCCTCAAGCGACTCATCGAACGCTACGGCGATGTGCTGCGGACGCTCCCGCTCCAACAGCTCAAGCAGAAAGCGGATGAAGCCATGCACTGCGTTGACGGGCTGTCCGTCGCGATCAGTGAACTCGTCGGGCAACGAATGCCATGCGCGAAAAATGTAGATGCTGGCATCAACCAGATACAGCGTTGGGCGGGTCATCCCTGCCACTCGGTGACTAGCCCTTCGATGTCGGGACGCTCGCGCTCGGCCGGCATCTCGCGCGGGGTTCCCAAATGGATGAAACCGACCACGGTCTCGTCCGTGGCCAAACGTAACGCCGCCGCAATGGTGCTGTCGTAGGCTGCCCAACCGGTCAACCATTGGCCAGCGAAGCCATCGGCACTAGCGGCCAGTAGCAGCGAATAGCAAACGCATCCTGCAGACAGAAGCTGCTCGCATACGGGCACCTTGTGACCCTGGACCAACCTGCCGATGACGGCGACGATCAGTGGCGCATTGGCGAATCGCGCGCGCTCTTTTGCGAGCGCAGCCTCGCTCGTTGTCGAGTTGCGCGACACCAGCGTGTGTGCCAATTTTTCGCCCAGTTGCAGCCGCGCTTCACCACGAATCAGCAAGAATCGCCAAGGCGCGAGCTTGCCGTGGTCGGGGACGCGCAGCGCGGCTCGCAACCACCGTTCGAGTGTTTTGGCGTCGGGGCCTGGCTCACCCAGTAGGCGTGATGGTGATGAGCGGCGCTGATTGAGAAAATACAGCGAGTCGGCGTTGGTCCCGGTAACGTTTTGGGTCATGCGAAGTCCGAAACTGTCTGTGAGGGGCAGGTGTGTGCCGGTGTTGTCATACGAAAAGTGCGGACTGCGGCACAGTTAAAGTCTGTCAATCGAGTCGCAACTGCGATCACGTTCACGACGCAGCAATTCATCACCTTCCTATACTGTGCACTAGGAAGAAACCTGATCGCCGGAATTGCTCAGCCCCATGGAAATACCCGCCCGCACCAACATTGTCGATCTGCGCAGTCGCGCTGGCGACCAAGCGAGCGAACTGCTGGCAGGCGTGCGCGCCGCCACTTTGCGGACACTTCCCGGTGTGTTGGCGAATGTACTTGATCGCGCCGATGACGCGCTTTTTGACTTCGTGCAAAAGTCCAGCAGCAGCATCGAGCAGCAAGAGTATTTTGACACCATGCGTGAACTGCGGCGGCAGCGCAGTGTGATCGAGCAACGCTATCGCGAACAAATTGGCGTCAGTTTTTCTGCACTTGGTCGCGGCCAGCCTTTGGTAGTTCGTTGTGCACCCAAGAGCGAAGCGGAGCCGACTCTGAGCTTGGTCGCCGCCGATGAACTTGATGAGCAACTCGCAGCTGAGCAGCTGGCGGGCGCGCTTGAGCGCCGTCACAGTGGTCCGCTGCAGCTACTCGACAAAAAACTTGCCATCGTTGCCAAAGTCGAGACCTTGGGGCCGGCGACCAACCCCGCCGGGCCGGGGCACGTCGTCAACGCCTTGCGGGTCGCACTCGAAGGTATCGTGCCGGCACTGCCCCCACGCTTGGTGCTCTACAAGATCTATGAGCGCGATGTGCAGAATGTGCTGGCGACTTTGTACGCCGAGATCAATCGGCTTTTGATCGATGTCTCCATCGTCGATCCGATCGCGGCAGCGCGTGCGCGTCAACGTGATGTGCCGAAATCGCCAAAGTATCCTAGCCAGTATGCAGTGCCAGCGCAGAATACGGTGCCCGATTACGGCCACAATCAGGCAGGCACGGCTGGCTATGGCGGCGGCTCGGGTGCCGGTTATGCGCCTGCTTCGCAAGACATTGATGAGCTGCTGCCGACCTTGCGCGCACTGTTGGGTGAGTATCGATCTGCACGGCAAGCATCGGAGCCGCCGGCACACGCGCGTGGACCGATGATGGATGTGCACGGAACACTGAATACGTTGTCGCGATTGCAAGGTGATCTGCCGCAGGTGGTGCGCCGTGCAATCGACGACCCCACCGCCTCGCTTAGCATGCTGCTGAAGCAAGAAGTGCTGCGTCAGGCCGAGCAGATGGGCCTCACTGGTCCCAAATCACGACTCGACGAGCGTGGCGAAGAATCGCTTGAGCTGGTGGGAATGCTGTTCGACGCCTTGTTGGGACAGCGCAATTTTGAGTCCGGCACGCGCGACCAGATGGCGCGAATGGTGGTGCCTTACGCCAAAGCATCGTTGCTTGACCAACAGATGTTTGGCATGAAGTCGCATCCCGCGCGGCGCTTGTTGAACACCGTCGCGGAAGCGTGTGACGGCAATCGCGGCGAAACCAGCGCAGAACGCGAGTTGCTCGGCCGGGTTGAAGGCACGGTCGACCGATTGGTGTCTGAGTTCAACGAAGATCTGGCAATTTTCTCTGAGCTGGATGTCGAGCTGCGCTCGTTCTTTGACCAGCACAAGCAGCGCGTCGAGCTCACCGAGCGTCGCGCGACCGAAGCGCAGCGCGGCAAAGAGCGCCTCGATGAAGCGCGTGCAATGGCCAATAGCGAGCTGGCCTCGCTGATGGGTGGACGTAATCCGCCGCCAGCCATCGAACAGTTCCTGACCCATTATTGGACACACCACATCGCTGTCGTCGCATTGCGCGATGGTGTTGAGTCATCGCGATTCCAGTTGGCGCGTGATGCCGGTGAGCAGCTTTGGACCGCGTTCCTTGGTAGCGAAAACGGTACGCCGCGACCAGTCGATTTGCGTGACCATTTGGTCCGCGTGCTGACTTCGTCCGGCGTCACCGGCGTGTCTGCGGATGAGACCGTAGGCGCTATCGAATGGGTGCTGCAGGCGCTACGTCTTGGCCGGGTGGAAGCCGCGCGCAGTCGTAACCTGCCGTCGGTTGAGTCTGTCGCTTCGTCGCAGTCGGCGGCGAGCGAGCCCACCGTTGCCGCCGCAGTCGCCAGTCCTGCAGTTGGCGCGCTGCCCATTGCTGCCGAAACCAGTGCGGACGCAACGACGAGTGCTACTCCGACTGCTGAAGCCGCGGCGCCGGTTCTCGGCGTGGTGGGCGGCACTGCCACCTTGGCTTATGACCCGGAAGATGTCATCAAAGTTAAAGCGCTGGTGGTTGGCAATTGGGTCGAGTTTATCGGCGCCGATGGCGTGCCACAGCCAGCCAAGTTGAGCTGGATCAGCCCGATTTCCTCGCGTTTGCTGTTCGTCAATCGCCGCGGCATGCGTTTGTGCGCCAGTTCGGCCGAAGAGTTGGCCGAGCAAATGAAGCTTGGAAATCTGCATCTGCGTTCCGCCGACAGCGCCTTCGAGCGCGCCATGACGCAGGTACTTGGCAAGCTACGCGACGCCGCTCCTGTCAAGCACTGACAAGCTACGCGACGCCGCTCCTGTCAAGCACTGGCAAGCTACGCGACGCCGCTCGCGCTGAGTGCAGAGTAGCCCGAATGCAGCGCAGCGGAATCCGGGGCTAGCCTCAACCGCAAGTGACCCCGGATTCCGCTTCGCTGCATCCGGGCTGCCTCGCTTCAGAGCTGCGCGGAGACGCCAAGTCAGATAAGAGTCAATGCGCTCTGGTTGTGGCACAAAGCCCAACCCCGCAACAATCGATCCCCCAATCTGCCCCGCTTGGTTTAGCATCTGCGCCGGGGACAATGTTTTTCAGAATTGGGGGTGCTATGCCGATCACCATCGTGGCGGTGCGCGAGAACGCGCCCAACGAACGCCGCGCCGCGCTTTCGCCTGAGGTCGTCAAGAAACTAAAAGGCTTAGGCGCCGAGTTATTGATTGAATCTGGCATTGGCGCGCGCGCGCATTTGCCCGACGCTGTGTTTGCCGGCGCCGAAACCGTCACTGATGCCGCGACCGCTATCGCTCGTGCCGACGTACTGCTCAAGGTGCAGCCACCGACGACTGAAGAAATCGCGGCGCTACGTGAAGGTTCGGTAGTGATTGGTTATCTGGCACCGCATACCGACGACGCTCGCATCAGGTTGCTGCGGGATCGCAAGATCACCGCATTTGCGATGGAGTTGCTGCCGCGCACCACGCGGGCGCAAGCGATGGATGTGCTGTCGAGTCAAGCCGGAATGGCAGGCTACAAAGCGGTGCTGATCGCCGCCGAAGTGTCTGGCAAGTTCTTTCCGATGCTGACGACATCAGCCGGCACGATCCGCCCGGCCAAGGTGCTGATCGTCGGTGCCGGTGTCGCTGGCTTGCAGGCCATCGCCACCGCACGTCGCTTAGGCGCGCAGGTGGAAGGCTTTGACGTACGCCCGGAAACGCGCGAACAGATCGAGTCGCTAGGCGCCAAATTCCTGGATTTGGGCGTGTCGGCGGCCGGCAGTGGCGGCTACGCACGTGAGTTGACGGCGGAAGAGCGTGCCGAACAACAGCGCAAGCTGGCTGATCACCTGAAGGGCATCGACGTGGTGATTACCACGGCGGCGGTGCCAGGACGTCCCGCGCCGAAGATCATCACCGCGGCCATGGTTGCCGGCATGAAGGACGGTTCGGTGTTGGTCGATCTAGCCGCCGAAACCGGTGGTAACTGCGAACTCACCAAGCCGGGTGAAACAGTCACCGTCGGTGGCGCAACCATCGTCGGGCCTCTCAATCTCCCGTCAATGGGTGCGATTCATGCAAGCGAGATGTACGCCAAGAACCTGTTCAATTTTCTTGCTCTGATGATCAAGGACGGCGCGCTGAATCTCGACTTCTCCGACGACCTGATCGCCGGTACGTGTTTGACGCATGCGGGTGAAATCAAGCATGCCGCCACCAAAACTCGCGTGGGAGAGGGCTGAGCTATGGACGGTTTCGTTGCGCTGTACATTTTCATGCTGGCCGGCATTTGCGGCCACGTCATCATCTCCAGGGTGCCGGTCATCCTGCACACGCCACTGATGTCGGGTTCCAACTTTGTCCACGGCATCGTGGTCGTCGGTGCCATGATCGCCTTGGCCCACGCCGACACCAATTTGGAACGGGCAGTCGGCTTCATTGCGGTTCTGCTAGGTGCCGGTAACGCCGTTGGCGGCTACGTGGTCACCGAACGCATGTTGGAAATGTTCAAGTCCAGCAAGCCGGGAGCAAAGAAATGACCATTGAAGTCATTCTCGATTTTCTTGCCAAGGCGAGCTACTTCGCCGCTGCGGTGTTGTTTATCGTCGGCTTGATGCAAATGGGCTCGCCAGTGACGGCGCGCAAAGGCATCCGCTGGGCTGGCTTCGGCATGATCATCGCTACCGTGGTGACCTTCTTCGCGCCCTCAACGTGGGGCGGCTTCGAGCATTTCGATCAGCTGAATCTGATCCTGATGATCCTTGCCATCGCGCTGTCGTACGTGTTCTGGATCTGGGGCAAGAAAGTCCCGCTCACCGACATGCCGCAGATGGTAGCCATCTTCAACGGCATGGGTGGTGGTTCGGCGGCGGCTATCGGTGCGGCTGCCATGCTCCAAGCAGCCTCGTATACCGAAGCTTGTACGCCTGACGCGATCAAAGCACATGCCTGTCTCGACACCACGTTTGCAGTGCT
>JANNWF010000522.1:0-4779 GCA_031408455.1 Pseudoxanthomonas sp.
GATCGCGATGAACTGCGCTGGCGGATCATCTTGGGGCATCAGCAACACCGGCAGCATGCAGCAGCAGGCCTGGCAATTGCTGCACAACAAGGGCGCGGATTCGGGAGCGAGGGGCGGCATGGGCGCGCATTCTCCCATGCGCGGAGCCTAGGGCCGAGGAAGGAGGGCCGCGCTCCTGCGCGGCCGCTTCTGGCCCATCCATCGGCAAGCGCAACTGCAGCGCCGCGGGAGCGGCGCCCTCCTCAAAGCAATGTCTTGCACTCAGTCACACCGCCAAAGTCGCGCCATGCACACATCGTTGCAGCGAGCACAGGGCGCTCCGGGTTACCTTGTGCGTCTTTCCAAGTACATTTTGACGCCATGAACAACCCCACCGACGCCCCCAGTACGCTGCGCTTTCAAGACTTGGCGCTGGCAACGCCGCTGCTGACGGCGTTGGCAGAGGTTGGCTACGAAGCGCCAACGCCCATTCAAGCTGCCACTATTCCGCCCTTGCTGGAAGGTCGCGACTTGCTCGGCCAAGCGCAAACCGGTACCGGCAAGACGGCGGCATTCGCATTGCCGCTGCTGTCGCGATTGGACCTGTCCAAAACCAAGCCACAGGTATTGGTGTTGGCGCCGACGCGCGAGTTGGCGATCCAGGTCGCGGAAGCTTTTCAGCGTTATGCCGCGCATATTCCGGGCTTTCATGTGCTGCCGATTTACGGCGGCCAGAGTTACGGCCCGCAGTTGTCGGCATTGAAACGCGGCGTACACGTCATTGTGGGCACGCCGGGACGGGTGATCGATCACCTCAACCGCGGCTCGCTCGACCTGTCGCAACTGTCCTGCCTGGTGCTGGATGAAGCCGACGAAATGTTACGCATGGGCTTTATCGATGACGTTGAGGCGGTACTGAAAAAGACCCCGGAAACGCGGCAAGTCGCGTTGTTCTCGGCCACCATGCCCAGCGCCATCCGCCGCATCGCACAGACCTATTTGCGCGATCCAGTCGAGATTGCAATCCAGTCAAAATCGACCACCGCGATCAACACCCGCCAGCGCTACTGGTTGGTCGGCGGACTGCACAAGCTCGATGCGCTCACTCGCATCTTGGAGGCCGAGCCTTTTGAGGCGATGATCGTGTTCACGCGCACCAAGCAGGCGACCGAAGAATTGGCCGAAAAGCTTTCGGCGCGCGGCTTTTCTGCCGCAGCAATCAACGGTGATGTGCAGCAGGCACAACGCGAACGCACGATTCAGCGCCTGCGTGATGGCCAACTCGACATTCTGGTGGCGACCGATGTCGCCGCCCGCGGGCTCGACGTCGAGCGCATCAGTCACGTGATCAATTACGACGTACCTTACGACACCGAAAGCTATGTGCACCGGATCGGTCGCACTGGCCGCGCCGGTCGCAGCGGTGAAGCGATTCTGTTCATCGCGCCGCGTGAGCGCGGCATGTTGCGCGCCATCGAACGCGCCACTCGCCAGCCCATTGCAGTGATGAGTTTGCCAAGCGTAGAGGCCGTCAACGATCAACGCGTCACCAAGTTTTTGGGGCGGATTACGGAGTCGCTGGCCGCCGGCGGTCTGGATTTCTATCGTGACCTGATCGAGCGCTACGAGCGCGAGCACGATGTGCCGGCCGTAGCCATCGCAGCGGCATTGGCCAAGCAAGTACAGGGCAATACGCCGCTGTTGTTGGATCCGCCGCCGCCGGAATCCGCCGCGCCCGTTTTTCGCGACGACGACCGCCCGGCGCGCAAGCCGCGCAGTGATAACCCTCGCAGCGCAATGCCATCGTCTGAGCACGCGGCGCCGATGCGCAAGCCGAAGCCGCGTGGTGAGGGTGACGCTGGCTTGGAGACATTTCGAATTGCGGTGGGAGAAGTGCATGGCGTGCGGCCCAATAACATCGTTGGTGCAATTGCCAATGAAGCTGGCATCGAGAGCCGCTTCATTGGTCGCATCGATATTCGCGACGACCACAGCCTGATCGACCTGCCGCAGGGCATGCCGGATGAACTGCTGGAGCACCTCAAGAATGTTTGGGTGGCCGGCCAGAAACTCAAAATCCAGCGCGTGGCCGGCGACGGTGGACCGCGCCCCATTCGTCCGCGTAGCGGTGCGCCAGCAGCGATGCACGCGCGTCCGGATCGCCCCGCGCGCCCCGAACGGCCGAGCAGCGATTCGCCAGCCGGAACCAAATCGCCCCGCCGCGGCCCACCGCCGCACGCGAGTGGTGATCGAGCGCACGCGGACAAGACTGGCGGCGTGAAAACGCCCTTCAGCCGGCCCAGCTTTGGCAAGCCCGCTGCCGGCAAGCCTGCTTCAGGAAAGCCAAGCTTTGGCAAATCCGGGCCGCGCAAACCGGGTCCGGGAAAAGGCTAGCCGCAGACCAGTTCACTCAGCCAACTCAGCCGAGTGCCGTCATTCCGGCGGAAGCCGGAATCCATGGTCGGATCGCGCGGCAATCGAGTGGATTCCGGCCTGCGACGGAATGGCGAGTTGGTGAAGTGCTCTGGAATTGGTAGGCCAACCGTAGACTTGTTCTCGGTCTGATTGCGGTCAGTGCATTGCATGCACAGCGGTGCCGCAGGAGCAGCGCCCTCCAAGGCAGGATTGAGTCCCAGGGTTCGCGCTTGCGTCGCGATGGAGGGCCGCGCTCTTGCGCGGTTGCTCGCGCTGGCTTGGTCGGCAGCAACTCAAGAGCCCGAGAATTTCGAAGCACTACGCTACCGAATAGGCAGCGCCATATTGCAAAGCTCCAGTCGCCCCACCGGTTGCACAAACCACGCCTCGTGACGCGAGCGCCGCGCTTCGATCAATTTGCGAAATGAATCGCTGTCGCTGCGTAGCTTCTGCAGGCGCGGGCGCTTGGCTTCCGGCTCGTGCGAAGCCAGATGGATGTACTTGATCGGCAGGTTCTGCGCCGGGTCGCCAAAGAAGCCCAGCGGCCCCGTACCGCGCGGCATGCTCGATAGCAGCGACATGCCTTCCAGCACTCGCCCAACCACGGTGATGTTGCGATCCAGATGGCGCGGGGAATGCCCCGTCACCACGTACAAGCTGCTGCCGTTGCTGCTGTCGGCGGCATCGCCGCGACCGGCACCCACCATGCCGTAACAATGCGTCAGCCACGCCCGATCACCCTCGCGCGCCACCGGAAAGCCATCCACAAATCCGACCTGCGCCGCGTAGGTGTCCGGGTCGGGCAGGGTGGTGATGTTCAAGCCTTCGGCGGCGCGATCAAACTCGGCCGGAAGCTTGCTCGCGGCCTCACCGAATGGTCGCGCCTCGGACGTGTCTGCCTTGGGGTCGCCCCACTGCACTACGTAATTATCTTGCGAACGCAGGATGCTCGAATTGCTGAAGTAGCTGCCCTTGACCAGCGCAATGACGTTGGCCACGTGCTTGGGCGCGAATTGCGGTGCCAGTTCGATCACCACCCGGCCGGTTTCCAGTTGCATCACCAAGGTGCGCTCGGGGTCGATATCGACCCACTCATCCGGGCTCGATTCGGCCAGCACGCTGGACAGGGTCGGCGGCACGGGCTCGGGAGTTTCAGCCGCGGACAGGTTTCCGCTCAATGCCAAACAGATGCAAGCAGCTAGCAGTCGCATGAGTGTGTCTCCAACAAGGTGGGGAGAGCTTAGAGCGGCCACCCGGTTAAGCGCGAGTCCCAGTCCCCAGTATCGAGTCCCCAGAGTTCAGTCCCGAGTCCCGAGTCCCGAGTCCCGAGTCCCGAGAAAGCACCCGGCCTTCGCGCGTAGCGTTCGCCGGCTGCGCGGGCCGGCTTCGCTTCACTTCGTTGCGCTCGCTCAGGCGGTCAGCCGCTTTGCGGCCGCCTTCGCTTCGCTCGGTCGCCGGCGCGCAATCCTACGGATTGCTAGCGCGCCAGCTCACCCCGCTCCTGCAGCGCCGACAACTGCTCCTGCAACTGCGCAATCACCGATTCCCAATGGCGGCGTTCGCCGAACCAGGGGAAGGCGGCGGGGAAGGCGGGGTCGCTCCAGCGGCGGGCGATCCAGCCGTGGTAGTTGAGTAGGCGCAGACTGCGCAAGGCTTCGATCAAGCCAAGTTCTTGGCGATCAAACGCGCGAAAGCGCTCGTAGCCTTCCATCAACCAATCGAACTGCTGGCGCTGCTCAGCCGGAGGGCCAGAAAGCAGCATCCAGAGGTCTTGCACGGCGGGTGCAGTCAGACAATCGTCGAGATCGACAAAGTGCGCGCCGCCATCGCGCCACAGCAAATTGCCAGGATGGCAGTCACCGTGGGTGCGGATTTCCTCAACCTCGTAAGCCAGATCAAACGCCGCGTCCACGTGTTCGAGCACGGCATCGGCGAGGGTGGCGAAGTTGTCTTCTAGCTCAGCGGGCAGCCAGCCGCCGTCGAGCAGGAAGTTGACTGGCGCATCGCCATAGGTCTCGATGTCGAGCGCGGCGCGGTGCACAAACGGCCGTTGCGCGCCGATCAGATGGATGCGCGCCAGCATTTGGCCGAGATGACGCAAGGTGTCGCGGTCGCCGGGCTCGGGTGCGCGCCCGCCGCGCAACGGGAACAGGGCGAATCGAAATCCGGCGTGCGTATGCAAGGTGTTATCGGCCAATCGCAGTGGCGCGACGATAGGCAATTCGGCGGCGACCAATTCGGCCGCAAACGCGTGTTCTTCCAGAATTGCCGCGTCGGTCCAGCGGGCCGGACGATAGAACTTGGCGACGACCGCCACATCATCTTCGATGCCAACCCGATAGACGCGATTCTCGAAACTGTTTAGCGCCAGCACGCGGCCATCGG
>JANNWF010000523.1:0-2428 GCA_031408455.1 Pseudoxanthomonas sp.
CGCGGTTGTGCATCCAGCCGCTACGCCACAACTCGCGCATGCCGGCATCGATAATCGGAATGCCGGTGCGGCCCTGTTGCCACGCGGAGAGCAGATCAGGATCGGGTTCTGCCCAACCGAACGCATCAAATTTGGGGTTGAGGTCAACCTCGGCGGTGTGCGGAAAGTGATACAGCAGATGTACCGAGAACTCGCGCCAGCCAAGTTCGCGAACAAAATGATCGGCATGCGCGCGTTGGCTAGGCGCGAACTCGATCTCGCGCAAGGCATGCACGCACTGTCGCGGCGAAATCTCACCGAAGTGCAGATGCGCTGACAAACCCGATGTGCCCGCGAGGTCGGGTCGATTGCGATCATCGTGGTAACGAACCACCGCCACATCGAGGAAGCGATCCCAGCGCGCCTGCGCACCGGCCTCACCGGGTGTCCAGTGATTCCAGAACTCTGAATCCCAACCCAAGCGGGAGCGCAGTTTGAGCGCATCCACTGGCAGTGATGTCAGAGCTGATGGCTTCGGCAGCGACAGCGGCGCGGCAGTCGGCGGCGCTAACATTTCCAGTTGAGCCGATGCATTGCGCCAGAACGGCGTGAACACTTTGTAGGGCGTGCCTTGGCCGGTTTGCACGCTCCACGGCTCACACAATTGGGCGGCGTTGAAGCTCTCAACCAACACGCCGTCATCGCGCAAAGCCTGCTTGATGACGCCGTCGCGAGTGCGTGTTGCAGGTTCGTACAATCGATTCCAGAACACCGCTTGTGCGCCGCATTCGGCAATCAGCGCACGCAAACAAGCCAGCGAAGCTCCTGCGCGAATCGTAAGCTGCGAGCCACGGATGCGCAGCTCATGATCGAGCGCGCGCAAAGAACAATCCAACCAAGCGTCGCTGGCGCCGCCGGGTCGCCATCCAGCGTCCTCTTTCGGCGCGTGGATGTACACCGGCACCGGCACAAAGCCGCGCTCGATGGCAGCGTTCAAGGCGGGCTGGTCGGCCAAGCGCAAGTCGCGACGCAGCCAAACAATGGCGCAAGCCATCAGTCTGCAGCCCCGACGCGACCCGCCACGGCACTATTTGGATGGGAACTCATTCACAAGCCTGTCGCGCCCGATTGGCCGCGCAGTGTGCCGCAGGCATCCGTCGTGCTTGAGTGAACCCAATCGATTCAGCCCGCCGAGGGGCCTCTTTGCATGTGCTCCCACTTGGCCTGATACGCCGCACGTGTGCGGCCGCCACTGAGCGACTGCGCGCGACCGATGGCACGCGCAGCGCCGTCAGTGTCGCCGGAGCGCATATAAACGCGTGCCAACGCCGAATGGAAGCGGTGCTCGCTGCGATGCCAGCGGATGGCTTGTTGATAGTGGGCGATCGCCTGTGGCAAGTCGCCAGCCTGCTCATACTCGCTGGCAAGCAGGTAGTGAAACAGCGGGTCCTTCTTTTGCTCCAGCGAGAGTTGCTGACGATAGTGCTGAGCACGCGCCGGATCGCCCGAATCCAGCAGCAGCCCGGCAATGTTGTACAGCGCGCTGGTGTGGTTGGGATCGAGTTCAAGCGCGCGCAGGTAGGCCACCTCGGCCGCCGCACGATCACCGGCGCGCTTGTGCAAGACGCCCGCATTACTCCACTGTGCGGCGCTAGAAGCATCCAAGGCCAGAGCACGGCCGATCAACTGCAGGCCCACCTCGATTTCGCCCCGAGTCAACGCCGCCACCGCGAGATTGTTGAAGTAGCGGGCATGCAAGCGCTCGACCGTGATGCGCTGTGGACGAAAGCGAGCGATGAACGTGTCCCGCGCCATGTCGACCGTGAACTCTTTATGGCCAGCTTTCACCCGGACATTGACATGGCTGCTACGAAACAGAGTGCCATCTTGTTCGCGCCACGCCAGCGTTTCGCGGATTTCCTGCGGATACGCATCCAGACCTGCCTCGCGCGCCAAGGCCAAGAACAACGCGCTGAAGCCAAGGCAATTTGCCCGCCGCGTCGCCCAGGATTCGGCGACCGTATGCGTCGCGTTTTCGTCGTAGACCATGCCGAGGCCATCGGCATCGAAAACGAAGGCCATCAGGCGCTCCAAGCGCGCTAGCGACGAGCCCGGGCCGACCATCACTTCTTGCTGGAATCGCACCCGCATATCGTCGGGAATTGCGAGTAGATCGTCGGCCGAACCCGAGTCAGCACGCGCAACGCCAATCACGGCGACCCACGTCAATAACAATCGAAGCAGCCAAGAGATCATCGTTCGCCCTCCTTCTTGGCGTGGCAGAACAGCGCACCCGATTCAGTATAGACCCGGCTGCACCGGCAATTCTGGGCCGTTGGGCCAGCATACTTGTTGGGTCTCGCCAATCAACCTGTGCGCTGCCTGCGCCTTGCGCTCAATTCAACCCCAGCTTCTCCATCCCCGCCCGCCCACTGCCCGCAGAAATCAT
>JANNWF010000524.1:0-2775 GCA_031408455.1 Pseudoxanthomonas sp.
AACCACCGACAATCGTCATACGGGCGAAAGCCGTAATCCAGCGGTGGGGCCCTAGGCAATGGTCGAAACCGAGCTGGATCCCGGCTTTCGCCGGGACGACGGGCTGTAAGGCAGAGCCATTGAGTACTTGGGGCACTGGCCGACTGACGCCGAGAGACGCGAGCCGGCAGGTCATGCCGACCAACGCTGTTGTTTGATTCTTAGGCCAGCTGCGCCAGTACATATTCCGCCGCCGACACGCGGAATTCGCCCGGCGCTTCGACGTGCAATTGCTTGACCACGCCGTCTTCCGCGTATAGCGCAAAGCGCTGGCTGCGCACGCCCATCCCGAAGCCGCTGGCATCCAGTTCCAGGCCCAGTGCTTTGGCGAAGTCGCCATTGCCATCAGCCAGCAACTGCATGTTGTCGGGCACGCTCATCGACTTGCCCCACGCGCTCATCACGAAGGCATCGTTGACCGACACGCAGGCGACATCGATGCCCTTGGCGGTGAATGCGGCGAGGTTATCCACGAATCCGGGCACGTGACGTGCGGAACAGGTGGGCGTAAACGCACCCGGCACTGAAAACAGAACTACTTTTTTGCCGCCGAACAGGCTGTCGGTGGTGACGGCTTGTACGCCGTCCTTGATCAGATTGAGGGTGGCAGCGGGGATACGGTCGCCTACTTGAATCGTCATGGATCGAGTCTCACGGTGGGAAAGGGGAAGGAGAGGGTAGCGTTCGCAGCGTGACGCGTCGATGTGGATGCGTGGCTGAACAGCGTTGAAGTCGAGTTGGCAGGCTCTTGAAATGCGCTCCGGCAGCATCATTTTCCAGTCCAAGGGCGGCACCGGTCGCCCACCCATCAGGAGACACTCATGAGCAACAATCTTCATAGTCCGCGGCGCGCAGGCAGCCTGTTCCAGGACGAACTCAAGCAAGCGTTCGACAAGTTTTTCGGCGAAGCCGATGGCGATCAATCCAATGTCGTGACCAGTCAGTGGACGCCGCGCGTGGACATCCGCGAGGAGCCCTCACGATTCGTGATTCTGGCCGATGTGCCTGGTGTCGACCCCAAGGCCATCGAGGTCAACATGGATAAAGGAATCCTGTCCATTCGCGGCGAGCGTACTGCACCTGCGCGAGAGCAAGGCGAGCGCTACTCCCGGGTTGAACGCAGTCATGGTCTGTTCTACCGCCGCTTTGCCTTGCCGGACAGCGCCAATCCCGACAGCATCAGTGCCAACGGTGGGCACGGGGTGCTGGAAATCTCAATCCCGAAAAAGGCGGAGACCACGCCGCGTCGCATTGAGGTCAACCTAGGCTAAGCTCGGAGTCGACGGATCACCGCCAGCGATACCCGCGATCCGTTGGTCGCGGGTATCCCGGCGCCCCACTTTTGAAATGAAAGCGCATGCAGTTCAAAGACTACTACGACATCCTTGGCGTCAAACCCGAGGCTAGCGAAGCGGAGATCAAGACCGCGTATCGCCGCTTGGCACGTAAGTTCCATCCGGATGTCAGCAAAGAAGCCGGCGCTGAAGACCGCTTCAAGACCATCAACGAAGCGTATGAAGCGCTCAAGGATGCTGATCGGCGAGCTGCTTACGACCAGCTGAAAGCGCGTGGTTTTCGCGCGGGCCAGGAGTATCAGCCGGGCCAAGGTCAACCGGGATATGGCTTTGATCCGCGCGAGGGATTTGCGGGCGGCGACGGAGCTTCAGGATTTGGTGATTTCTTTGAATCACTATTTGGTCGCGCGCGAGCGGGGGAGCGTGGCCCCGCCGCTGCCGCCAGCCGCGATCAACAGGCAACCATCAAGGTGGATCTTGAGGTCGTATTCAACGGCGGCACACAGCGGGTTCGCATTGATGATCGGACCTTGGAAGTACGTATCCCGCGCGGTATTGCGCCGGGTCAGCAGATTCGTTTGGCCAAGCAAGGCCGCGGTGGTGCGGATTTGCGTCTGGAGATTGCCTATCGCCCGCATGCGCAATTCAAACTGGATGGGCGGGATTTGCACTACGTCCTCCCGATTGCACCTTGGGAGGCGGCCTTGGGCGCTGAGATCGGCGTACCGACAATGGCCGGCAACGTGCAACTCAAGATTCCGCCGGGATCAGACAGTGGCAAGCGCCTAAGGCTGCGCGGTCGCGGCATGCCCGATGGCGCGCAGGCACAAGCCAGTGGCGACCAGATCGTCGAACTCAGTGTGCGCGTGCCGCCAGCTAGTACTGAAGAGCAGCGCACATGGTATCGACAGATGGCGGAGTTGTTTCCATTCGCACCGCGCGACGGTTGAACTGTTGTGTCCGTGGGCGATTGATCGCTGGACACATGTGGTGGGAGAAGCAGCCGAGCAAGCTCGGCTTTCCACATTGAGGCCGTAGACAATTTCTCGTGTGGATAGCGGAGCCTGCCCCCGTTAAGCACTCGCCTCAGTACCCAGCGATCACTCAGTTGGCGCAGCCGCCGGCTCAGCTGCAGGTGCTGGCGTGGTGGGCGGTACGTAGCCAAAGAAGCTGGACAGTGCCTTTTCGGCGCCGAAATACTCAGCGGCTGAGGTGCTCTCGAACTGTGTCGCACCCAGTTCGACCAGCGTGTTGTAAGCGTCCGGATCCTCGTGCAGTTTGAGCAACGCGTCGCGGACGGCTTGTTTGACCTCGGCACTCACGGTCGGAGCTGCCGAGATGGCTGCTCCCGCGAGCGCACGGGATTCTTTGATCGGCACCAGATTGGGGTACTCGGCCGCGATGAACGACGGCACCATCGCCGCTTCGGCATCGCCGGCGA
>JANNWF010000525.1:0-3993 GCA_031408455.1 Pseudoxanthomonas sp.
GGCTTGATCGACGCATATTGCGCGTAAAAATGGGTGAGGTCGGGCACCAAGTCTTTCACCACCGGCATGTGCGGCAATGGATAGATCGGCACTTCCGCCTTGCCGCAATCGCTGATCGCCTTGGTACAGGCCAAGGTATTCGTGCCATCGATGTTCATCGCGCACGAGCCGCAAATTCCTTCCCGACAGGAGCGGCGGAACGTGAGCGTGGGATCGAGATCGGTCTTGATCTTGATCAGCGCGTCCAGAACCATCGGGCCGCAGCTGGCCAGATCAACCTCGTAAGTGTCGACCCGCGGATTTTCGCCGTCATCCGGATTCCATCGATACACCTTGAACGTACGCAACGAGCCACGCGCACCTTTCGCCGCAAAGTGCTTGCCCTTGCGGACTTTGGAATTTTTCGGAAGCGTGAATTCGGCCATGGCTTATATCCGGGATTCGTGATTTGGGATTCGGGATTCGTGGAAGCAAACTACGGAGTGCTGCGGACCTTGATGCTGTGCTCTGGCTCTATCGAATCCCGAATCCCGAATCCCGATTCCCGGCAATCAGAATCCCGAATCCCCGCAGTCAGTACGTCCGCGCCTTCGGCGGCACCATCTCGACATCGGCCGACAAGGTGTACATGTGCACTGGGCGGTAGTCGAGACGGGTAGTCCCGGCATCGTCCACCCAGCACAGTGTGTGCTTGTGCCACTCAGTGTCGCTGCGATCGGGGAAGTCTTCACGCGCGTGAGCACCGCGAGATTCCTTGCGATTCTCAGCCGAAACCATGGTCGCCACGGCTTGCCCCAGCAGGTTTTGCAGCTCCATGGTTTCCAGCAGATCCGAATTCCACACCATCGAGCGATCCGAAATCCCAATGTCGGCAAAACTCGCGTGCACGTCGGCGATCTTGCTGACGCCTTCTTGAAGGGTTTCGCCGGTGCGGAACACCGCCGCGTGGTTCTGCATGGTGCGTTGCATCTGATCGCGAATCTGCGCGGTCGGCACACTGCCCTTGGCGTAACGGATGCGATCCAAGTTGCCCAAGGACGCATCACATGCTGAGCGTGGCATCGGCTTGTGATTGGCGCTGGGCTTGATCGTCTCGGCACAGCGATTCGCAACCGCTCGGCCGAACACGACCAGATCCAGCAAGGAGTTGGAGCCTAGTCGATTGGCACCATGCACAGACACGCAAGCCGCTTCGCCAATGGCATACAAACCCGGCACCACGTGATCGGGATTGCCGTCCTTCAAGGTGACCACTTCGCCGTGATAATTGGTTTGCAGTCCGCCCATGTTGTAGTGAACGGTCGGCAATACGGGGATTGGCTGCTTGGTCACATCAACATTGGCGAAGATCTTCGCCGTCTCTGCGATACCTGGCAGTTTTTCGTGGATGACTTCCGGGCCCAGATGCATCAGGTTCAAGTGAATATGGTCGCGCTCCGGTCCGACGCCGTGGCCATCACGAATCTCCATCGTCATGGCGCGTGACACCACATCGCGCGAAGCCAGATCCTTGGCGTTGGGCGCGTAGCGCTCCATAAAGCGCTCGCCCTTTGAATTGGTGAGGTAGCCGCCCTCGCCACGCACGCCTTCGGTGATCAAGCAGCCTGCGCCATACACGCCAGTCGGATGAAACTGCACGAACTCCATGTCCTGCAACGGCAAACCGGCGCGCAACGCCATGCCGCCGCCATCGCCGGTACAGGTATGCGCCGAGGTGGCCGAGAAGTAAGCACGACCATAGCCGCCGGTGGCGAGCACTGTGCCGTGGCCACGGAACAAATGCAGTTCGCCGGTCGACATGTCCAAGGCCAGCACGCCGCGGCAGCAGCCCTCCGAATCCATGATCAAATCGAGCGCGAAATACTCGATGAAAAAGCGCGCGTCGTGAGCGAGAGACTGCTGATACAGCGTGTGCAGAATCGCGTGCCCGGTACGGTCAGCCGCTGCGCAAGTGCGTTGCGCGGTGCCTTTTCCGTAGTGAGTGGTCATGCCACCAAACGGGCGCTGATAGATTTTGCCGTCTTCGGTGCGTGAGAACGGCACGCCGTAATGCTCAAGCTCGATGATCGCGGGAATCGCTTCGCGACACATGTATTCGATGGCGTCTTGGTCGCCGAGCCAGTCCGAACCCTTGATCGTGTCGTAAAAATGAAAGCGCCAGTCGTCTTCACCCATGTTGCCCAGTGCCGCCGACACCCCGCCCTGCGCGGCCACGGTGTGTGAGCGGGTCGGAAACACCTTGGTAATGCAGGCGGTCGACAAGCCTTTTTGCGCGAGTCCAAAGGTGGCACGCAGGCCAGCGCCACCGGCGCCAACCACCACCATGTCATAAAAATGTTCGGTGATCTTGTATGCGGTTGACATGCGAATTAGCCGGTAAATGCGATGCGTCCGATCGCCACCAAGGCGATCAGTGCCGCGAACAAGGTGGCGAAGCGAACAAAAATCTGCAGGCTGACTTCCTGCCAGCGGACGTGGATATAGTCTTCGATGACTACCTGCAAGCCCAGTTGCGCGTGCCAGAACAAGGCGATCACAAATGCGGCGAGCAAGCTGGCATTGCGAGGCTTTGCCAGCACGTCACGCGCTTGATCCTGATCGGCACCGACCAATCCCAGAAGTAACCACAGGAAATACACGGTAAGCGGTACTAACGCGATGGCAGTGAGCCGCTGCACCCACCAGTGATGGGTGCCAGCATGCGCAGATCCCAGTCCACGAACTCTGCCCAGAGGTGTTTGCAGGCTCATGCGGCACCTCCTGACAGCGCAGCCATCCATAAGCCAGCAGTCGCAAGCAGACTCAGAATTACCACGGCCCAACCGGTCTGATAGGTCCGGCTGATGTCAAGACCCCACCCCATATCCCAACCGAGATGGCGGATTCCGTTGAGCAAGTGATACAGCAGGGCGAACGAAAAGCCAGCGAGCACAAATTGCCCGTAGGGCGCAGCCAAATGCTGCTGAAAGTCACTATAGCGGCCGCTGTCGCCGGCGATTCGATGCAACCAGAAGGCAACGCCGAACGCGCCGAACGCCAAGGCAACACCCGTGCCTCGATGAATGATCGACAGCATCGAGGTGAGTTGTGGCCGGTAAATCTGCAGATGCGGTGACAGCGGTCGTTCGCGTTTTATCGTGGACACGCAGTAGCCCTCGCCTGTGAGTGAGCAGTGTGGCGCATCTGCCGCCAACGCGGCGTCAATGAGCCCTAAAAATCAACCTTAAAAGTCGATGCAACGACCGTTCTTTTCCCAATCCCCGTAGCGAGTTGGCTCTGGCCCCTCCCGGCCACCAATCTCGCGTGCTTGCGGAAGCTCGCTGACCCCTGTCGCTGGAACCTCGTCCAAGTTGGACTCTGGCTCGGCTTCCAAACGCTGTTGACTTATCATGCTTCCTCCGCTGCAACCATCGCAGAGTAATACGCACCCCCATGCCGAGCAACCCGGCGCTGCAAATAAATGCGGACACTTCGAACAACCGCCTGCTGGGCTGGGAAGTTCTGGAAGTACGCGGGGCAGATGCGACCGCCTTTTTGCAGCGGCAGTCGATGAATGACGTGGTCGCTCTTGATTCTGCAGGCGACTCGGGGCAGTCGCATTGGAACGGGCTGCTCAACGCAAAAGGCCGGCTACAGGCACTGTTTTTGCTGCTTAAAGTTGCTGCCGATGTTTGGTGGTTGGTCGCGCCCGACGTGCCTGCGGCCACGTTGCAGGCGTTGCTGCGCCCGTTTGTATTCCGCAGCAAACTGGAATTTGTTGAGCGCTCTGACCTGGTTGCGCTTGGCAGTTGGAATTTGCAGGCCGAAGCGCTCTCATGGCCATCGTCGCGCAGCTCGATCAGCAGGGAGCAAACAGCTCGATTCGCATTTCCCTGCGAACATGGCACGCGCGAGCTGCGCATCGAGCCCAGCGCGTCGCCAGTCGGTGCGGAATCCGCAACGGATGCGAACTGGAGAGTTGACGACCTGCGATGTGGCTTGCCGCGGCTATCA
>JANNWF010000526.1:0-4270 GCA_031408455.1 Pseudoxanthomonas sp.
CACAGCAATCCGAGAGGCCAAATGCGAGAAGGTTCTGTTCTGCCAGAACCACTACTACGTCTTTCGCGGGCTGGCGCCGGGCGCTAGCTGGAACGATTACGGGTTCTCTTCGTACTTGTGCGTGTCCGAGCCAATTCGGCAGGCGCTGAAGACGTGGATCGGCGTCGACGCACACGTCGTCCGGCCGTGCATCGACACAGTGTTTTTCGCTGAGAAGCCCGCACGCAAGGATGGGTTGATCACGCTGGCCGGCATGCCGCGCAAGGGCGGCGACACGCTCCGCCTCGTGCAAGGTCTGCTGGCTGCGCAGGGATGGGCCAAGGCGGCTGGAGTGTCATGGCTGCTGATCGACGGCATGCGCCGCGAGCAGGTCGCGGCGGCGCTGAGCATGTCGCACATTTTCGTTTCGAGCAGCCGATTCGAAGGCTTGGGATTGCCGCCGCTGGAAGCCATGGCGGCTAGTTGCTTAGTCGTCGGGTTTGCCGCCGGTGGCGGACTCGACTATGCATCGCCCGAGAACGGCGTGTGGGTGCAAGACGATGATCCGTGGGCGCTGGCGACGGCGCTCAAACAGACGATTATTGCCCTGCACGATGCGCAGACGCGACCCGCGCTGCTCGCCAAATGCGCCGCCGGTCAGGCGACCGCACGTACCTACAGCCGCGAGCGGTTCGAGCACGATCTGCTCGCTTTTTGGTCGAGCCGGCTGTAGTCACGGCGCACGCGCGGATTTTGATGGTCGTTTGTGGGCGATTCAGTCTGCACCGTCCGCAGCGAACAAAGCGCGATGCTTGGCCGATATAGCCGCTAGCGAATCGGAGTCTAATCGCAGTCGTGCCTGAATCAGGTAGCCAGCAAGTTCGGCAAGACCAGCATGCCGTTGCGATGAAACTCAGCGAAGCCGCCGGTTTAAATCGACACTGGCACCTGCTTCAGCGGCCGTGGAGTCAAGCGTCTCAGTCATGTCGGCTAGACCCCTGGCGGCCGCACATTCAGGCGGCCACGAGTGCCAACCCTGCTTGTTCGAGTTCGGTCACGATGCGAATGAGGTCGCTTGCCAGTTGCTCGGGGGCGACGTCGTAGATTGCGAGCAGGCTCGTGTGTGCGTTGCTTAGTCGTCCATCCGCTTCCAGCGAACGCCAAAGTTGCACGCCCACCGCATCCAGACCGAAGTACTGCTCGCTCTTTAGATCGAGCAGAACGGCCTCGCCCTCTACTTCTTGAACCAGCACATCGTCGGATAGTTTGATGTGACTCTGCAGCGTGATCATGGCTAGGTTCCGTTGGTTGCAGATGGCACTACGCCTGCCATCGTGAGTAAGTACCTGGGTCGGTGAAAGTGCAAGCTATCGGGGTCAGGGGTGAGCAGTCGCGGCGGCGGATGCGAGTGCTGCCGATGGTGGCGCGGGCGCATTTTCCCACAGCCGGGCGTAGGTGCCGCCACTGCTGCGAAGTTCTGCATGACTGCCGGATTCGATCACTCTACCGGCGTCCATTACATGCACGCGATCGGCGGCGGCGGCGGTTGTCAGCCGGTGGGTAATCAGAATGACGGTACGCCCAGCCGCGCTGGCTCGCAGCCGTTGCAGCCATTGCCGCTCGGTCCACGGATCCATGGCGCTGGTGGGTTCATCCAGCACCAATACCGGCGCATCGCGGGCGAAGGCGCGTGCCATGGCTACCCGTTGCCACTCGCCACCGCTCAAGTCGGTGCCACCGGGAAACCAGACCGCCAACCGGGTCTGCAAGCCATCCGGCAGGCTGGCCACCAGCGATTCGGCGCAGGCGGCGTGTACCGCGGCGTCGATAGCGATTCGATTGTCGGAGTCGAGCGGTAGAATGTTCTCCGCCAAGGTGCCGCTGAATTGCATCGGGTCTTGAAACAACACGCTGGTCAATCGGCGCACCTCGCCTACCGGCAACAGGCGGGCGTCGATGCCGTCAATCCACAGCGTGCCCGCGTCCGGCTCGTAGTAGCGACAGAGCAACTTCACCAGCGTGCTCTTGCCGGCACCGTTGGCACCGAGAACGGCATTGATACCAGCAGGCAAAAAAGCCAGATCCAGTCCAGCAAGCGCCGGCCCACGACAGCCTGGATAGCGAAAATGGACGCCCTCAAAGCGAATCAGTGGTGATCGAACAGTCTGCTGAGCGGGTGAAGTGGGACTGGTGCTTGCCGCCCCCAACGCGGGGTCCGCCGGCAAGCCGAGAAAGTCGAAGAAATCGCCTAGGAACAAAGCACCCACGTAGACCTGACTCAGGCTCGCTACCGCACTGCGAGAGAGCGCCGTGCCTTGCAAAAACGCCTGATAGCACAAGGCGACATCGCCCAGCGTGCCCTCGCCTGCGCTCGCGCGCAGCAACATCCACAGCACGGCACCGGCTGCCACCATCAGGCCCACGCTCAATAGCAGCAATTGGCTCAACGACTCATTGCGCAGTAGCCGCAGACGACCCGCAGCGATGCGCTGGCGGACCTCGACAAAGGCTTGTCGGAAATGGGCAGAGAGTCCGAACGAGCGCATCTCGGCGGCGGGTGCGCGATCCGTCAACAACCAGTCGAAGTAGGCCGCATGACGCTCCTCCACGGTGCGCTCGATGGCGAAACGGTGCTCGCGCAGGGCATGCAGCAGGGAACTGACCATGGCCGGTGCCATTGCCAGCAGCAGCAGCGCAGGCAGCCACAGGGAGTAGCTAGCCAAGATCGCAGTGACACCGATCAAAGCAATCCCAGCGCGGCCGATCTCAGTGAGCCCTTCGATGATTTGTAGCGGGCGTTGCGCGGACGCATCGCGCGCACGATGCAGGCGGTCGAAGTATTCGGGTTGCTCGAAAAAGCCCATCGCGACCCGCGCCGACTGGGCATGGACCAAGCCGCGCACGTGCAAGGCAACACGCTCGCCTTGTCCCGCCCGCAACCATGCAGACCAAGCAGCGAGAACCTCGGTCGCAATCAGCAGGCCGGCGATGGCGGCCGCCAACCACGCCGCGCGATACCAGCTTGACGGATTGCTATCGGATAGCGCTGCCGCGACGGCGTCCACCGTTGGCTTGGTCAAGGCCAATAATCCGACTGGAAGCAAACCCGACACCAAGGTGACGGTAATCAGCAGCACAGTCTCGCGCGGCGCTGCCGTCATCAATAGACCAAGCGCCCGCGGCAGACTAGAAAAAATCTGCGCGAGGTTGGCAGCGCGCTGGCGCAAGCGCAGCGAGGCCTTCATGAATCGGGGCAATGCCGCCTAGCGAGTTCACGAACCAGCTCCATCGCTTCGCTGGCCGCGCGCAATTCACCCGGGAATGCGGCAAGTGCCTCGCTCGCAATTGCGGCGAGGGATCGCACGCCGTCCAGCCGATCGAGGACAAAGCGTGCAAGCTGGGTCTTGCCACTGGGAACCGGCACATAGGTCGGCGCCAAACGGCGCATTTCGGCGACCGACAGCAGCAAGGAATCGAACGTAGATTGCTTGAATCGCAACCGGGGTGTTGGGCTGCCAGCGGAGAACACTTCGCTAGTCCAGCGGGTCACATAGTCACCATTGACAAAATTCAACGCCAAGTTGACGACCAACCGCTCGCGAGCAGCACCGATCACTGGGCGCTCCAGTGGCAACCAAGCCCGGCCATACACCTGCCGCGGTTGGTCGGGTGCCGTTGAATAACGAACGCCCTCGCATACTTCCGCCTCAAACCACACTTCTAGGCCATTGACCACTTCGCCAACCGGCAACTCAAACTCAGCACATCCAGCGACACTCGGTGACTCCACCGTGGTGTATTCGATACAGGCCCACTCCTGCCCTTTTCCCAAACTGACCGTGGACTGCTCATCGGCACTCTCGCGGCAGTTGATGGCGTATTTGCGCGCCGAACTCAGGGTGAGTCCAAAGTCGTTCTCGGCCCATGGTCGGGTCAGCCGTTGGTATTGCTTGTCGTCACGTGACAGGCCTACGAACAGGCGGTCGCGTAGTGGCAATTGAACCCCGCCGGCGCGCAGTAAGCGGGTGCGTGCATCGCGAATTGAGCCGATATGGTGGGACAACAGCGGCAGTTGACCGCGCAGATCCGAAATCAGCACGTCGGCAGGCGTGGGCAAGCTGACTTCTGTCGACATTTTGCGCAGAAAGACGATGCGATCAGCAAATCCGTTCTCAATCGCCAGTTGCCGACCCACTTCAATGGAGGCATCGGTCTCGATCGCGTACACCCGCGCCGCGCCTAGCTGGCAAGCCAACATGGTGGTGATGCCTGGACCACTGCCGATCTCAAC
>JANNWF010000527.1:0-3656 GCA_031408455.1 Pseudoxanthomonas sp.
GCCAGCAACAGCAGCACCGCCAAGGTTGACAGCGCCACTCCCAAGCGATGCCGCTGTACAAACTTGGACGCGCGATAGCCCAGCGTGTCGGGGCGAGCAAGAATGGGCTGGCCGTGCAGATGTCGACGCAAATCGTCGGCCAGTGCCGCCGCAGACGCATAGCGCCGCTCCGGGTCGCGCGCCATCGCCCGTTCAACGATGTGTTCGAGATCGCCGCGCAAGCCCAACAGCCAATCGCGCGGGCGTGAAGTGACTGCCGACCCACCACCCATGTCGACGGTCGCCGCGGCCTCCGCCAAAGAAGGTCGCGACGCTTCCAACACCGCGCGCTGCACTTCAAATGGCGTTTGCGAAGCAGCTGCGAATGGCCGTCGCCCGGTCAACAATTCAAACAGCACCACGCCCAATGCATAGACATCGGTGGCGGTGGTGATGGCCTCACCGCGAATCTGTTCGGGCGCGGCGTAGTGCGGCGTCATCGCGCGCGCATCGGTCTGGGTCGCGCTGCTGTCGGCGTCATCCAACAGCTTGGCAATACCGAAATCGAGCAGATGTGGCTTGCCTGTCAGGTCGACCAGAATGTTGGACGGCTTGAGGTCGCGATGCACGATCAGGCTGCGATGCGCCGCCGCCACGGCGTCACATACTTCGGCGACCAGCCCCACCCGCGCGGCCACGCCCAAGCCGTGCATATCCGTATAGCGTCCGATGGATTCGCCCTCAATCAGGGCCATCGCAAACCACAGCTCGCCAGCGTCAGTCACGCCACCATCGACAAAGCGCGCGATGCCGGGATGATCTAGGCTGGCCAAGATGGCCCGCTCGCGCCGAAAGCGATCACGCAAGATAGAGGTCGGCGCGCCGCCTCGGATGATCTTCAACGCCACGGTTTGGGCAAAGTCGGCGTTGCTTCGGGTGGCCCGATACACCGAACCCATTCCGCCCTCACCCAGCAGTGAATCGATGCGAAAGCCGCCGATGTGCTGACCAATGCGCGCGTCCGCTTCGCCTTCGATCAGCCGTCCGGCAATGGCGAGCGCTGGCTCATCCAAGACATGATTGAGCGTATCGACACGGCCGAGCAGCCCTTCTAGCTCAGCTAGCAACTCGGCATCACCAGCGCATTCCTTGTCCAGAAATGCACCGCGATCTGCCACTTCGAGATCGAGCGCGTCACGCAGCAGTAATACGGCGCGAGCGGCGCGATGAGGGTCAGTCATTCGCAGTCCGGCTTGCATGCAATGGGGTCAATCGGACACCTGAGGCGCTGTTGCAAGCGTCCCTCACGCCATCGCCTCAAGGTCACGCTCGAGCAGTACGCGCGCGGCCATCCAGTCGCGCTGCACGGTGCGCTCGGTAACACCGATCAACTCGGCGATTTCCACAAAGGTCAGCCCGCCATAAAAGTGCATTTCGACCACACTCGCCAAACGCTCATGCAGACCGCGCAGCCGGTCGATGGCTTGTTCCAGCGCCAACACGTCGACACTGATGGCCGACGTTGCAGCCTCGTGCGCGCCGCCCAAGGTAATCATGGCCGGATTGTTGCCGCGCTTGTCGGCCATCTTGTTGCGCGCCGCGTCAGCCAATATCTGGCGCATGGCGCGCACCACCAGACTCACGAAATGCTGGCGATCCTGCACCGCCGCATCGCCGCGAATCAGTTTGATATAAGCCTCATGCACCAGTGCGGTCGTACACAAGGTGCGCGGCGCACGCGCCGCCAACTGCGCATGCGCGAGCCGCTTCAGCTCTTCATAGATGCTGGCGAATAGCTGCTGTGGGTCGGCGAGAGCGCTCATCGCCGGAGTATAGGAGAAGGCGCGGGGCTTGCTGCGTCGACGGTGCCGGCGGGCTGCTCGCGACCTTGTCGCGACGCGCGGGCGTCGACAGTTCTCTTGCCTCGGTTGCCCCGGACCGTGGACGTAGGCTTGCAAATCAGCGTGCATCGATAACGTCCATGGCGGCGAACGCCTGCCTTGATAGAGCGGAGACCACTCCGCAGCTCGGGTAAAGCGCAGCTTGCTCCGCCACGATTGAGACTTGTAAAAGCACTGCCGACTTAACCAGCGGAGCAAGCTCCGCTCTACAAGAGCTTGCGCGCCGCGTCAGATTCGGAGCTGCTGGAGCAGCGCTTGCTCCACTGCTCTGGTAGAGCGGAGCTTGCTCCGCTGCTGTTCGCAAGCGGTGATCGACCGCCCGCCTCATCGTGCTTCAAGTGCCGCCAATCTAGCCTTCAGCTCGGCATTTTCAGCATTGAGTTTCGCGATTTGCTCTGACTGGTGCGCATCGATCAATGCGCTCTCGCCACGCAGCTCACGCAGCGCTTCCACGGTTAGTGCTTCAAAGCCAATCGGCGTTACCGCCAGATAGCCCTCGCTGCCAGTAGGTTTGACCCACTGCGGAATCACTTTCTGCACTTCTTGCGCGATAAAACCCATGCGCAGCCCGGGTGCGTTCATTGATTTCGCCGGGTCGATGTACTCAAACATCTGTCCGCGCAGACCCAGCATCGTGGAGAGCGGCGAAGCGATTGGCGCAAAGCTCTTCTTCAACCGCACGTCCGACAAGTTGCCCACCGCGCCGCCTTGCACGAAGGTGGTGCCGGCGGCATCAATCTTGAAACGTTGGGCAAACAATACGTCCGGCAAGCGGCCATCGACCTCTGCGATGACAAACTCGCCTGCTGCAGAGCCCAAGCCGGGAACAGATGCGACGTCAAAGCCACGATTGGTGGCTGTGTTCATCAGACTGAGATCGGCGTTCGGATTGCCGGTGGAGTTCTCGATGACCAGCTCACTCAGCCGCAGGTTGACGGCGTTGCCGAGTGTCGCCGTGTTAATCCCCACGCCGCCATCGGCACGAATCAGGAACTGGTGTTCTCCGGTAGAAATAAAGGCAGGGCCTCGGGCATCTGTCCAGATAAACGTTCCTTGATCACCGTGAGACCCGAACAAAGGCACAGCGGTACAGCCTAGCCCCGTCACTCCTGAGAGGCTGCCCGGCCTTATTTTGGCCGCGCGGCCGCCCGCCCATGAGTACCTGCCGCCGGCGCAGTTGGCAAAGCCGCCACCGACAGTGCTGTATTCGCCCCTCGCGGTGTTGGAACCGCCGCCGCCGACAGTGCTGTATTCGCCGCTCGCGGTGTTGGAACCGCCGCCACCTACCGTGCTGCTTGGGCCTGAGGCGCTGTTCATCGCGCCGCCACCGACAACGCTGCTGCTTGCGCTGGCGGAGTTGCCTAAGCCGCCACCAACCGTTGCAAATCCGTCGGCTACCAGTGTCGAACCGCCCGCTGAGTTGGCGAAACCGCCGGCGACCGTGCCGAAGTGAGAAGTGACCCGATTGGGGCTTTCGAGGAAGAAGTTCGGATCGCTATCCTCGGCCGGCACACCGCCACCGGCAATCGTCGCCCCTCGTACCCCTGCGGAGACGAAATTGGCGTGGCTGCCGCCGATCATGTTGGTGGTGATCGGCAGCGCCGGTGTGCCGAAAGTGACCGCGCTTGGCTCAATCCGCAGGCTGCGCGCATTGGCCGTCCGCAGCACCAGTGGCTGGTTGTCGGTGGTGCCAATGAAGTTGATGCTTGGGTTGGAGCCGGCGTTGCCCAATCGCCCCCACGCATCCAACGATCCGGCGGCACCGGTGGCACCGGT
>JANNWF010000528.1:0-14773 GCA_031408455.1 Pseudoxanthomonas sp.
GAGGTAAAACTATCGGCCTCGGTTTGGCCTTGCTCAAGAAACATCTTGAAGACATCGATGAAATTGGCGCCGGCCAACGCTTGGTGGATCGCGACGATGCGCAACGAGATACGTTTGAGCCGCTGCAGGTCGATCGAGCCGGTAATCAACTCAGCAAACGTCGCCAAGCCTTCCTGCGTGGCAGTAATGCGCGGTGCGTTGCGGCCCAGACTTTTTAACAGCGGCTGCTCGCGACCATTGAGCGCGGTCAGCGAATGCACAAACGCTTCGTGTTCCAGCAACTGGTGGCGATCGTACTCAGTAAATCCCGTGTTCGAGCGCAAGCGCACGCGGGTGCCACCGGCGGCGGCTTTGGCGATCAAATTGGGGTCGATTTCGACGCGCACGGTGTGGTGGATGAAGAAGGCGTCAAGCGCGATCTGCAGCTCGTGCTGCATCACTTCGGCCGACAACACATAGTCAGCTTCGACGCTGGCGAGGCCGGCGTCCATGTCGACTGCCAGATCAATGAAGTGGCGCGCGGCGTCCAAGTTACTCAAGTCCGAGCCAGGCAAGGTGTGGCCGGGTCGACCAAACAAGGCGATGGAATGGGCGGTGGCCGCGGGCGTGCCCAGCGTGCTGATTAAGTCGGAGGCAACCTCGTAGCTGCTGGCGGTGCGGAACAGGTATTCACCTAGCGGATGATCGCGGTCGCAAAGCCTGAGGATCGTCTCGAGTTCCTCGCGGACATCGGATAGGTCGCTTTTCGGATATTCGATCTGCGGAAGATGCGCGTTGCCGCGATGCCAACCGCTGATGAAGCGCTCCTGCTCGGAGGCCGGCCAACTGACCAAACTGAGCAAACGGATGCCTTTTACCGCTTCGCACATCCGCGCATCTAAAGCCAGATGGTGAGTAAGACTGAGGTCCTGCGGCTTCGCATCCATCAACGTTGACTCCCCGTTTCAGCGTTTTCCGTATTTTTCCGTCAGCCGCTTGCCAAAGTTTTTATTGGCCACCTTTTCGACGGCACGGCGAGCGCGTTGCGCCGCCAAGCCACCCGCTGCTGCTGCAAGCTCCCCTTGCAGCTTGAAATAATGCGCCAAGCGCTGCTCTGTCAAGGCACCGGATTCCAATGCCGCCAGCACCGCGCAACCGGGCTCACTTTCGTGCGCGCAATCGCTGAAACGGCATTGACCCATCACCGCCTCCACATCATCGAAACCACCTTCGGCGAGGTCTTCTTCGCCGGTGAGTTTCAACTCACGCATGCCGGGGGTGTCGATTAAGCAGCCCCCTGAAGGCAAGCCGATCAGACTGCGATATGTCGTCGTGTGCCGACCGCGACTATCGGTGGCGCGGACCTCGGCGGTTTTCTGCCGCTCAATGCCGAGCAGGCAGTTGGTCAAAGTGGACTTGCCTGCCCCCGATGAGCCGACCAAGACGACGCTGCTGCCCGGCCCCGTCCACGGCTTCAAAAGTTCGGCGCTGGCTGGATCTTTGGCGTTCAGGGCCAAGACCGGACAGCCTTGCTCGCGCAGGCCGTCGAGTTGCCCCAGCAACGCTTCGACGTCCGCGCACTGATCGGCCTTGGTCAGCACGAACACGGTCACCGCGCCGCTGCCGCGAGTCAGCAATAGATACCGTTCCAAGCGACGCGGATTGAAGTCACCGTCCAAACCAACCACGACGATCACCGCATCGATATTGGCGGCGATCAGTTGCAGCTTGTAGTGTTCCCCCGCCGCACCCCGACTGAGCAAGCTGTGCCGTGGCAGCCAGCGGACGATGTGGTCGCGACTAGGCTCCAGCCACACCCAATCGCCCACCGCTGCACGTTCGTCGGCCAACACGTTACGGCGCGCCCATTCGGTGGGTGACTGCACCGAAAAATCGTTGATCCCATCGGTCACCTTATAACCGGAGCGATGTTGCTCGATGACCCGCGCCAAGCGTCCGGGCGGCAGGTCGGCCAGCGCTTGCGCGGCGGGTCCGTCGGCTTGCCAGCCGAGCGCGGACAGCGGATTTGTCTGTGTGGGGGTTGAATTCATTGGCTGCATTGTGCGCGCAGGCGTTGCTGGCGAGCTACCGGCGATGCGCTGATAACGCAGATGGAGTGTCTTCATCACCGAGACGCGATGGTGGTGCGGCATATAGTTGACGCTTGGCGTGGGCCAGGCTCCTGGAAGTCGCCCTAAAGCAGCCGAGCAAGCTCGGCTCTACGAGAGCTCCGGCACGCCCACGGTTTTGTAGAGCGGAGCTTGCTCCGCTGCTTTCGGGTGATCCTTCACCGGGACCAGAGCTGGTTGCGCCTTTTCCCACTATCGAGGTATTCGTGCCATGCCGTTACTTTCTCGAATCACCTTGTGGTTAGGCGGCCTCGGCTTTCTCGGCTTCGGTATCGCCTGTCTGGTAGCACCGCTGGAAGTGCTGGCCGCCGCCGGGGTGACGCTGTCAGGCCCCGTGGCCGCAACCGAAGTGCGCGCGTTCTACGGCGGTTTGGAGATCGGGCTGGGGTTGTGCCTCGTGCTCGCGGCCCTGCGATCCCACTACCGGCGGTCTGGTTTGCTGCTGTGTCTGGCCGCCTACGGTGGCATTGCACTGGCGCGCGCGGCCGGCATGGCCATCGACGGCGTGGCGACGCCGTTCCTGTGGTTTGCGTTGTTGACCGAGCTCAGCTTGGCGGCTTTGGCAGGCTTTGCTTTGCTGCGTGGCAACAGATTCGACTGAAGCCTCGAAATATTTCGGGTACCCTGCGGCGGCCCATCAACTCCTTGACGCCATCCTCACGCAATGCCGCAGCGCACCATTGCCACCAGCCAGCGACTCACCGAAGTCCGCTACGAAATCCGCGGCGAATTGGCCCGCCGTGCCCGCGACCTTGAATTACAAGGTCGCCGGCTGATCAAACTGAACATCGGCAATCCTGGCGCATTTGGCTTCCGCGCGCCGGATCACCTGCAAGCCGCGATCAACGCGCACCTGGGCGAAAGCGATCCGTACTGCCATCAGCAGGGCTTGGAAGAAGCACGCGAAGCCGTTGCCGAGGTGCAGCGCACGCGCGGGGCGCAGAACGTCAGCGCGCAGCGCATTTTCATGGGCAATGGCGTCAGCGAATTGATCGACGTCGCCCTGCGCGCGCTGTTGAACAGTGGCGACGAGGTGTTGCTGCCGAGTCCTGATTACCCGCTGTGGAGCGCGGCCACCATTCTCAACAGCGGCACACCGGTCTACTACGACTGCTGGCCGGAGAACGACTTTCTGCCCGACATCGCGCAGTTGGAAGCCTTGATCACGCCGCATACGCGCGCGCTGGTGGTGATCAACCCGAACAATCCGTCCGGCGCCAGCTATCCGCGTGAGCTGCTGCAAGCGATGGTCGAACTGGCCCAGCGCCATCGCCTGTTGCTGCTGGCCGACGAAATCTACGACGGCATTCTTTACGACGACGCGCGGTTCGAGCCCTTGGCGCCACTAGCCGGCGACGTGCCTTGCTTGAGCTTTGGCGGCTTGTCCAAGGTGCATCGCGCCTGCGGCTATCGAGTGGGCTGGGTGTCGCTGTCAGGCAATCTGGCGCGCGCCGCGGACTTGCTGCACGCGATGGATTTGATCGGCGCGCTGCGCCTGTGCGCCAATGTGCCCGGCCAGTGGGCGGTGCCGGCGGCATTGACCGGGCCGGACACCATTTCGCCGTTGACGGTACCGGGCGGCCGTTTGTATGAAGCGCGACGGGCTGTGATCGAGGCCGTCGCGGCTAGCGAGTTTCTCTCTTTGGTGATTCCGGCTGGCGCGCTGTACGCCTTTCCGGGTGTGGATCTGACACGGGTGCAAGGTTTCGACGATCACGAGTTCGCGCTCGACCTGCTGGAGACCGAAGGTGTGCTGGTGGTGCCGGGATCGAGCTTCAATGTCGCCTACCGCAATCACTTCCGGGTGACTCTGTTGCCCGAAGCCGAAGAGATTCGCGAAGTGTTCGCGCGGATTGACCGGGCTCTGCGCAGACAGATCGAGCGAAGCCACACGGATCAGCAACAAGCCAAGCACCAGCCGACGGATGAGTTGCCCAGTCGTCACGTCGCGTAATGACCTTGCTGCGAGCACTCCTTCTTGTGACCTTAGCCAGCCTGTCGACACACGCCACCTCCGCCGAATTGCGCTATCTGGCGTTGGGCGATTCATACACCATTGGCGAAGGCGTGGCGGAGTCGGCGCGCTGGCCGGCTGTGCTGGCGCAACAACTGCGTGCCGATGGCATCGCCCTGTCAGCCCCCCGAATCATTGCGCAAACCGGCTGGACCACCGACGAACTGAGTGCCGCCTTGGACGCCGCTACGCCACTTGGCGAGTGGGACTTCGTGAGTCTGTTGATTGGCGTCAACAACCAATATCGCGGCCGTAGCGTGGAGGAGTTCCGTGGCGAGTTCAGTGACTTGCTCGCACGAGCCATTCGATTGGCTGATGGCCGAGCCGATCGCGTGCTGGTGCTGGCAATTCCGGACTGGGGCGTGACGCCGTTTGCCGAAGGCCGCGACCGCGCGACCATCGCCTCTGAACTCGACGCCTTCAATGCGGCCAAGCGCGCAGTCTGTGCGGGCAAGGGCGTGGCGTTTGTGGATATCAGTGCAGTCAGTCGCAAGTTTGGCGGCCAAGCGACGCACCTCGCTGAGGATGGCTTGCATCCGGGTCCAGCGCTGTATCTCGAATGGGCTCGCGCCGCGCGCTCGGTGGCGCGGGAGCGGTTGGCCGGCGGCATGGATCTCAGGTAGCGGTTGGCGTCCCGCTGTCGCTGAACATGCAGCTCGGTAGCCCGGACGCAGCGTAGCGAAATCCGGGATGGACTCGCGCTGAGCCCCGGATTCCGCTGCGCTGCATCCGGGCTACTTTGACATTTCGCGAATCATGAACTGGCGAAGCGTCCCAACCGATAAGGCCGCATATCCAGACTGGTCGTGCCACCGCTCAGCATCTCGCTGACCAGGCGACCGGTAATCGCCGATTGCGTCAGCCCCAGGTGGCCGTGGCCCGCCGCCAGATAAATGGCTTCGCCCGGCAGTTGGTCGATGATCGGCAGCGAGTCGGGCGTGCACGGGCGATAGCCTGCCCATTGGCTGATTGGATCGCCTTGAATGCTTGGAAACAGGCGCGCCAGTTCGGGGCGCAGGCGATGGATCAGCGGGTAGTGCGGATCGCTGTCCAGCCGCGTCAGCTCCTTGATGCTGGTCATGCGCACGCCGGTCGCCATCGGCGACACCACCATGTAACGCTCGGACCATAAGGTCGGACGCTGCACCGGCGCGGGGTGGGCGTTGAACATCAAGTGGTAGCCGCGCGCCGGCACGATGGGCAGGCGCAGCTTGAAACCCGCGAGCAAGCGGGCACTCCACGCGCCAGCGCAGACCACCAACTTTTCGCAGTCGATGACATCCGCACCGGCGTTCAGTCGATAGCCCTGCGGCGCTTGCGCAATCGCGCTCACCTGCAGCGGCAACAATGCCACCTGATGTGTCGCCAGATAGCTGGCAGCGCGTTGACAGAAGCCGCCCGGGTCGCGCATCGCCAATGCGGCGTGCTGGAAGGTTGCGAAGGTGAAGCCCACGCCCAGCTGCGGTTCCAGCTCGGCAATGCCGCGTCGATCCAACACCTCAAAGCTCACCCCGAGCCGCTGCATCTGCGCGCGCTCAAACGCGCCGGCGTTGAAGGTCTTTTCGTGCTCGCACACCTGCAAATAACCAGTGGGCGCGAGCAATTCGTCGGCGTTGATTGCGGCCGCCCAATCCAACCACGCTTGCCTGCTGGCGTGGTTGATCGCGTGCAAGGCATCAATGATCGGCAGCACGCGCCCGGTTTGACCGTGCCGCACGAAATCCCACAACCAGCGCCAATACCCCGGCCGCTGCGGTTGATCGAGTTTGAGCGGTGCCAGCGGATCGGCCAGCATGCGCAGTGCCTTCAACACGATGCCCGGTGTCGATTGCGGCATCACATTGCCAACCGAAATCGACCCGGCGTTGCCGAACGATGTTTCGCCACCTGCCCCGCGCGGATCAATCAGCAACACGCTATGGCCGCGTTGACGCAGGTGATGCGCGCAGGCCAGCCCCACCAGACCCGCGCCCAGCACCGCGACTTCGGTGACGTGTGTCTGCGCCGCCATCATCAATCCTCAGCGCGAATCGGCAGGTCGAAACTCTGCACCGGCGCATCCGCCGCGCGCAGTGAGTAGTGCCACCATTCCAATTCGTAATTGGCAAACCCCTGCGCCTGCATGGCGGCCCGTAACGCCTGCCGATTGGCACGCTGCGCTTGGCTCACCGCTGGGCTGTCGGTATTGGCAGAGGGATCGAAAAAATCGAAGGGCGTGCCCATGTCCATGGATTCGCACTGGCTGCCATCGGCCGCGCATTGCCGCAAGGTGAGATCCACGGTATCGGCGCGACTATGGCCGGAGTCTTCGGCGATGTAGTCAGGCACCAGGGTCGATTTGTCCAAGGCCGGGTAGTAGCGGGACTTGCTCGATTGATCCTCCAGATCGCGCGCCCAGCGCATGAAATGCGCCACCGCGCGGCGTGGCCGGTAGCAGTCGAAAATGTGCAGGCGTTGTTGCTTGGCGCGTAGAGATTGCTCGACGCGGGCCAGGGCCTGGGCGACCGGTCGCAGCAAGTAGCAACGAGGTGCCTCGTAGCCATCGATGCGGGTGCCCACGAAGTTGTTGTTGGCGGCGTAGCGCATGTCGAGGCTGAGGTCGGGGATCATGGTCTTGATATCGAGCATGACGGCGCTGGAAGGTGTTTCTCTGGGGTTTGCGGCCGAGCTGGCAGATATCGAGAGCGCCACCGCAGCGACTGCGATCATCGCTGCCACCTTCGCAATCGCATGCATGCTTGAAGTTCTCACTGAAAGGCGTGGATTTGTTGGAACGATGCTTGGAGAGTGCGCTTCCGAAGGCTGTGTAACATGCTTGCTGGCGTCCAAAATGTCGACGCTGGTGAGGGCGCTCAGTTTGGTCCTGAAACGCGTAAGCATCGAGAATTGGCTCCCTTCTCCCTCCGGGAGAAGGTGCCCGCAGGGCGGATGAGGGTTCGGCGTGAGATTGAAGCGTCACGCAGGCCCCGAACCCTCATCCGGCGCTATGCGCCACCTTCTCCCGAGGGGAGAAGGGCAACGCGGTGGCTGCGGCCTCTCCTGCACTGATACCCATTCATCCATGACCTCCCACACTCAATCCGTGCAATTCCAAACTACCTTGAGTCCGATGTCGACGTTTCCACCAACCATCCACGCAATCACTGGGATCACGGCGACGTGATCGAATCCGCCCCCGTCTTCCTGGCCGTCCTGCTGCTCCTGAGCGGCGGCTTCAGCGCCCTGGAAAGCGCGACTCGATGGCCAGTATTCAAGATCCTGCCGCCCATCGTGCTGATCTACCTGTGCGTGACCGCGCTCGCCGTCGGCGGCGCATGGCAAGTCAACGAGGCGATCACGCACACACAAACCCTGCTCACCAAACAGTTGCTGCCGGCGTTGCTGTTCCTATTGCTGGCAACCTGCGACCTGCGCGCGATCATCGCGCTGGGTCCGCGCTTGTTGGCCGCGTTTGCCTGCACCACGCTCAGTATCGTGCTGGCCTTCGTGCTGGTTTACGCCTTGCTCGGCAGCCTGCTTGGCAGCGATGCGCCGCTGGCCTTGGCCACGCTCTCCGGCGGTTGGATCGGTGGCACCGCCAATCTGTTGGCGGTCAAGCAAGCCGTCGCGCTGCCCGACAGTGCCTTGACTCAGGTGCTGATCGCCGATGCGGTCTGCTATGCCGTGTGGGTGATGCTGCTGTTCGCTGCCGCGCCGCATGCGCAGCGCTTCAACGCCTGGGTCGGCGCGGATGATCGGACTCAGCTCACCGCCGCCAAGGTAGAAACTTCAAGCAAGCGTGACACCGATGCCGGCAGCATCCTGCTGTGGTTGGGCATCGCCTTGCTGGTGGGCGTTGCGGCCGCTTGGCTCGCGGCGTTGCTGCCGCACTCGGACATGTTGAGCGCGACCTCATGGACCTTGCTGTTGGTCACCGTTGCCGGTTTGATTTGCGCGCGCACGCCGCTGGTGCGATTGCCCGGCTCAGCAGCGTTGGGCTCGGCCTTGCTCGCCGTGGTCGTAGCTGCCTTGGCGTCGCAAAGCACCTTTGCTGGACTCGCCTCGGCACCGTTGTTTGTATTGGCGGGTTTCTGCATTCTCGCCGTGCACGCGGCCCTGCTGTTGCTGCTGGCCAAGCTGTTTCGTTTCGACTTGTTCGCCTGCAGCGTGAGCTCGTTGGCGCATATCGGCGGCGCGGCTTCCGCGCCCCTATTGGCCGCTCTGCATTCGCCCGCGTTGGCGCCAGTCGGCGTGTTGCTGGCGATGCTTGGTTATGTGCTCGGCACCGGGCTTGGCATCACGCTGGCACCGCTGTTGCAGCAGATCGCGAACGTGATGGGATACGCCTGATGACTACTCGTTTGCGACGCTTGACGCTAGGCTGGCTGCTGTTGGGGCTGACATGCATGGCGCAGGCCGATCCACCGCGAGCCGGCGACAATCCGCTGGGTCTGCGTAACGAGCAGCTGACGCCGGCTTTTTGGATCCAGCGGCTCGACGATGCGCATGCCGTCCGACTTGAGCCAGACGCCATCGACCGCTTGAATCAGGCGCTGCGCTCGCACGATCCTTCGATCCACCGGCTCGACGCCTACCAAGACCCACTGCCTGCCGCCACGGTGCGAGCGCGCATCACAACGCTATCGGTGCCGCTGACCGCGCAGCGCTTCACGGCCGACGGCCAAGCCATCGATGAATCGCTACCTGCTCAACTTGGTGCCAGCCTTGCGTTGGAGCAGCTAGCTGACCCGACCACGCCGCGCTTCGGCTTGGTGGTGCGGCGTGCCGCGTTGCGCACCTATCCGACCCGGCTCCGACTGTTCAAGCAGCCGTTTGAGAGCGACCTGGATCGCTTGCAGGAATCCGCCCTGTTCCCCGGCGATGCGCTGGTGGTCCTGCATCAATCGGCAGACAGCGAATGGCTGTTCGTGATTTCCGAGCGCTACGCCGCGTGGGTCGAGTCCACTGCTGTTGCCATCGGTGCTCGCGACGACGTGCTTGGCTACGCGACGCATATGCCCGCGCTGACCGTGATCGGCGCATCGGCCCGCACGGTTAGCAGTCCGCAAGCTGGCTCGCTTTCAGAGCTGAGACTGGACATGGGTGTGCGGTTGCCATGGCGATCGCAATGGCCTCTGGATCGCGCGGTTAACGGTCAATTGCCGCTGGCGCACTGGGTGATTGAATTGCCACAACGCCTGCGCAACGGCTCATTGCAACTAACTCCCGCATTGATTGCGCGCAGCGAACCGCTACACGAGGCACCGATTGCGTACACCTCCGCCAACGTCATCCGCCAAGCCTTCCGTTTTCTTGGCGAGCGCTACGGTTGGGGCCACGACTTCAACGCCCGCGATTGCAGCGGATTCGTGTCCGAGGTCTATCGCAGCATGGGTATCGTGTTGCCACGCAACACCGGCGATCAGGCCTCCAGTCCGGTGTTTGACGGTGTCGCACTAATAGACGCGAAAAAGTCCGAACGCGAGCAGGCTTTGGCGAAGCTTGATGTCGGCGATCTCATCCATATCCCCGGTCATGTGATGCTGGTCATTGGCCACATCGACGATGAGGTCTGGCTGATTCACGACGTGCATAGCATCAACGTGATGGATGCAAACGGCACGCCGCGCATGCTCGCGGTGAATGGCATTGCGGTCACGCCGCTGCGGCCTTTGTTGGCCAGCGACGGAACGCCGCTGACCGACCACATCACACGCATCCAACGCATTCGGCCCGCGCCGCAACAAGCCGCCAGAAACGAGCCCGCCCCGCCTCCATGAAGATCAGCCACATCCGCTTGGGCATGCTGCGCGTGCCGCTGAAAACCGCGTTCATCACGTCTCTGCGAACCGTGCATGCGGTGGAAGACATCGTGGTGATGATCCACACCGATGACGGTCATGTCGGCTATGGCGCGGCACCGGCGACAGCTGTCATTACCGGCGACACCCATGGCTCTATCATCGCCGCAATTCGCGGCCACATCGCACCCGGTTTGATCGGCGAAGACATTGCCGATCTCAATCATCTGACCCAGCGGGTGCAATCGGCGCTCGCCAAAAACAGCAGTGCCAAGGCGGCGGTGGAAATCGCGTTGTACGACCTCTGGGCGCAGCGTTTCGGGGCACCGCTGTATCAACTGCTGGGCGGCGGCAAGCCGCTGATCCGCACCGATATCACCATCAGCGTCGATAGCGTTGAAAAGATGGTTGCTGACTCGATAGCAGCACTGGCGCGCGGTTTTGACGCGCTCAAGATCAAGCTCGGCAAAGACGTCGATCTCGACGTCCAACGCGTGAAAGCCATCCACGCCGCAGTGGCAGGTCGCGCGCAGCTACGCCTGGATGCCAACCAAGGCTGGACCGCCAAACAAGCCGTATCGGCATTGAACAACTTGGAGAGCGCCGGTGTGCTGCTGGAGCTGATCGAACAACCCGTGCGCGCCTGCGATCTGGCCGGCTTGCGGTACGTGACCGAGCGGGTCAACACGCCGGTGATGGCCGACGAAAGCGCCTTTGATGCACTGCAAGTCATCGAGATCATTCAGCGCCACGCCGCCGACATCATCAACATCAAACTGATGAAATCCGGTGGCCTATCGAATGCCATCCGGATCGCCGACATCGCCCAACTGCACGGCGTCGAATGCATGCTGGGCTGCATGCTGGAAGGCAGCATCGGCGTTGCCGCGGCGGCGCACCTGGCGGTCGCCAAAGCCAGCGTGATTACCAAGATTGATCTTGATGGGCCTTCGTTGTGTCTTCACGACCCGGTGCGCAGCGGGGTGAATTTCAATGAGGCGGAAATCTCGATCAGCAACGCGCCGGGCTTGGGCGTGACCGAGATTGTTGGCTTGGAAATGCTACCGGATTGAGGGCTGCATGAGCTTTGACTTGGACCACGCATATCGGGAATGGCGCACTCATTGGTCGAGTCGCTGGCTGCCGGGTTTGCCTAGTCGCGCACTGCAGATCGCAAGCGCATTGATCTTGGCGACCGCTTTGCCGCTCGCCGCGTCACCCGCCATGGGTTGGCCTGGATTTGCGTGGAAAGAACAGCAACAACTGGTCACCGTGGTGAGTGAGAACTGGGACGCCACCACCGGCAGCTTGCGTCGCTTCGAGCGTCGTGACGGTCAGTGGCACTCGTTTGGCGAAGCGGTTCAAGTCAACCTCGGCCGCAAAGGCAGTGCATGGGGATTGGGCTTGCATCCGCCGCAGACGGGAACGCAGAAACGCGAAGGCGACGGCCGCGCACCGGCCGGTGTGTTCGCGATCGGCCCCGCGTTCGGCTATGCCGACACTGTCAGCTCGGCATTGAACTACCTGCCGATGCAAGCCAGTCACGTCTGCGTCGACGTGCCTGCCTCACCGCTGTACAACCAGATCGTCAACACCCGCGAGGTTGGTGAGGCCGCTGTCGCAGGCAACACCGAGCCCATGCGCCGCGATCTGAGGGTGAAGGGCGATGATCTGTATCGCCTGGGCTTCGTCATCGCCCACAACTCGCAGGCGGAAATCAATGCCGGCAGCTGCATCTTTGCCCACCTCTGGCGAGCTGCAGGCATACCAACCGCCGGTTGTACCTCGATGGACGAGGCCAATATGCAAAGCTTGCTCGGATGGCTAGACGCCAAGCGGCAGCCACGATATTTACTGCTGCCGAGAACTCAATACTCCGGACTGCGAGACGAGTGGGATTTGCCCGCCTTGCCCTGAGAGTGGGTGCCCCCGCCTTGGTTCAATCTCAGTGCGGTCGCGCGTGCCGCATTGGTTCCGCAGGTCTTGACCCATGCGAAGAGCGTGCAGCAGCGCCTGCTGAAATCGGAATCACGGTGCGCATCCAATCCGCTCGTCAGACGCGTCGCAACGACCAGAAGCCGATGTCGCTGCGATGCCGGTAGCCGATCTGTTCGTACAAGCGCACGGCGCGATCATTCACCTTGCTCACGTGCAGAAACGGCGTGCGGCCGCGGGCAAGTGTGTCGTTGGTCAGCATGGCGGTGAGGCGGCGCGCGTAGCCGCGGCCGTTGAAGTCCGGGTGGGTGCAGATCGCGCTCATTTCCTGGAAGGCATCGGTGCCTAGGCGCTCACCGATGATCGCGGCCAATCGATCACCTTGGTAGATGCCGAAGTAGCGACCCAGATCCATCGTGCGTGGACGAAAATAATGCGGGTATACCAGCGCGGTCAGCGCCAGCACATCAGCGCGATGCGCTTCGGAAAGTTCGATGATCTGTGGTCCGTCGATCACCGCGAGCGCCTCGGTGCAGATCATCTGCGTCAGCGGTTCAAAGGCCTTGAGACTGAGCGCGTCCGACACCTTCGGCGCGATGCCGAGCAAGTACACGGTTTCGTCGGCTTCGATCAGCGAAGCGATGGCGTCATCCGCGTTCGCATCCGCACTCGCGACGGCTATGAAGGGCGCGACCTCGCCGGGATAGCGTGCCGCGGCATCCTTGCATCGAGCCAGGTGACGATGCCGGCTCTGCAGCGACGCCCAGATCGGATTGTCGAGTTCTGCAAAATCCATGCATTGACCCTAGCAACTTGGCGCAAAAACCGAAACCGCCGACAGCGGACCACGGAGAGATCGTAGGTTGGCGGTGAGCGCAGCGAACCCCAACGCATTACTCCGCGACGAGGTGCCTGTGGATGGGGTGGTGGCATTGGAAAACCAGGTGTCGGGCACGACGGGCCAGTGACGTTGGGGTTCGCTGCGTTGTGCCGCGGCTGTCTCACGATAGATTTAGCTCCGTTCGTTGGGAAAACGGCGTGCCGTTGCCGCAGATTCGCTGCCACGGGCCGATCTCGGCAGACGCACCCAATTCGCTTAAGCCAAACCACTCGCCCCCATCAAACAAAGGCACGCCGCCGCCGGGCCTGCTCTCTGAATTGATGAACGGTGTCGTTTTCTATCGCGGCCACCGTTACCACATCTCCGAACTCGACCTCGCCCTGATGGCCGATGTCGGCTTGCCGCTGCTGGGCAACGCCACCTTGATTTTCCGCAATGGTTTTGAGCCGTAGCAGCCTGTCGACGAGAAGTTCCTCCTTGTGACGTTTATTCGCGCAGGAGGCAGGCCTTCAACGCGCCCCCAACCCAAGCAGATCATCAAACACCGGAATCACCGCTTCATCGTCGATCTGCGCCAGCCAAAACAAGGCTTCCTTACGCAGTTCGCGAGACTCGCTTTTCTCCTCGACTAGCCCGCGCAGGATGGGTACGGCGCGCTCGGCCGGCAATTGTGAGATTGCGAACACGGCTTTGCGTCGCACGTCTTGGTCTGGGTCGTTGCGCATGGCCTTCTGCAATATCGACTCGGCCTGCGGGTCTGCTTTCTGCGCCAGCCAGAACAGCGCCTCGCTGCGCGTGTTGGCTCGCGGGTGGTCGGTCGCAATCGCGCGCAAGGTCGGTGTCGCCGCCGGCACTGGGCTGACGCTGAGGGCAAACACCAAGCGCCCGGCCGATCCTTGCGTGGCGCTGTCGAGTAGCCGACGTACCTCTTTAAAGCCGCGCTCGCCGCGTGCTTGTGCCAGCCAGAAGATGGCGTCGTCCCGCCCATGCCTGCTGCCGCTGCTTGCCATCCGCTCCAGCGCTTCGTCGGCCTCGGTGCCGGCGTGCAACGCCAACGCATGCAGGGATTCGCTGCGATCGCGGCGACCATCGCCGTCGATGCGCTTTGCAAGCAGTTCGACGCTGGCGGCCGCGTGGATCTCACCAATGTCGCGCAGCTGTGCCGAGCCGGCATCGACCGGGCAGTACTCGCCCACGGCTAGTACGCGGGCGATGCCCTGTTCGCCACGCTTCAGCAGAACTCTCAGCGACGAGCCTTCTGGGGCAGCGGACTCGTCGTCCGATGTCCCATACCCGCCGGGCTTTTCCTGCAAGCGGCAGCCACGTTTACCGACGTGCTCGTCCTTCCATTCAAAACAGCAGGGCGCGCGCTGGCCGGGCTGCAGAGGAACGTGGTACTCCAGCCAATCGCCTGCTGGCAGGGCGTCCAGCTGTGTTTGTAGCGAGGGTGCGGCAAGCGCAGGGGCAATGACCAGAGCCAAACAAACTGGCAAGGCAAAGCAGGCGATCAAGCGGCGCATCGGAATTCTCCTTAAGCGGTTGATAGGGAAGTGAGCGGTTGATGGGACGCGAAGCTCAGCGCTGCAGCGCGGCGTCGATCAATTCAATGGCGGCGTCCGGATCAGCCACGGTGAGGCTGTGCAGCAGTTGCCGGCGCAGCTCAGGATCCGTCTCTTTGCGGTACAGCTGCAGCATCGCCTCGCTGTCATTGGCGATCATCAAGCCCTCTATCACCGCGCGGCGTACCGGTTCGCTGGCATCGAGGCGGTACAGCTCGACCAGCGCTGCTCCCGCTTGCTTGCCGCCGCCAATACCGATGCTGCGGATGGCTTCGACTTGCAGCTCGGGGTCGGTCTCGCTGCGTGCCACATCGATCAGCGCCTGCCGCTCGCCGGCAATGCCGTAGGCGTGTAGCAGCTGGCGACGCTCTTCACGCGGAAGTTGCGGGCCGTACAGGGTTTTCAGACGCTCACCCTCGCCCATCGCGCCGTGGCTGTTCTGTGCTTTTATCCGCTGTTGGGGGTGGGTCTCGTAATCTAACAATGCCTGCACCAGATCGCCGCGCCCGCCTATAAAACACGCCTCCATCACCGCG
>JANNWF010000529.1:0-10252 GCA_031408455.1 Pseudoxanthomonas sp.
CCTTGCTCGCCGGTCTGCTGTCGTTTGGCATGCTGATGCTGTATCGCCGCACAGCTTAAGCAAAACCGCTCCAGCAATGGCCCCGTCTCGCGAGAGGCGGGGCCATTTCGTTTCTGACGTCCAGACAAGGGCTTGCCGCCAAGAAACAAGAGGGTGAGCTTTCATGTATTTCAGACATTTCTGAAACTACAATACGCACATGAATCTTCCACCACTCATCCAATCCTTCGTCCTCCACTTTGGCGAAATGGGCAGCCACTGGGGCATCAACCGCACAGTCGGACAGATTTATGCCCTGCTGTTTGTTGCCGAGGCGCCATTGCACGCCGACGATATTGTCGAGCAACTCGGCGTCTCCCGATCCAACGTCAGCATGGGATTGAAGGAATTGCAGGCGTGGCGGCTGGTCCGGCTATCGCATCTTCCGGGCGACCGCCGCGAGTATTTCAGCGCGCCTGAGGACGTATGGGTGATCTTCAAGACACTGGCGGAAGAACGACAACGGCGCGAGGTTGAGCCGACCCTGTCGATGCTGCGCGACGCGATGCTGGAGTCACCCGCCTCCGCCCGCGAACGCCACGCACAAGTCCGCATGGGCGACATGTATGCGTTGATGGAGCGCATGACCGAGTGGTTTGCCGATGTGCGCAAACTGCCGCCGGAGACCCTGATATCTCTGATGGGCATGGGCGCAACCGTAGTGCGCTTGCTGGAATTCAAGAATCGGCTCACTGGCGGCACGAGCACCAAGTCAAACGAGGAAACCTGATGGACAGCATGGTGGATCCAGTCCTGTTGGCGCGCATCCAGTTTGCCGCCAACATCAGCTTTCATATTCTGTTTCCAAGCATCACCATCGCGCTGGGTTGGGTACTGCTGTACTTCAAGCTGCGCTTTTTGCGTAGCGGTGACTCCCGTTGGATGGGGGCTTACCAATTGTGGGTGAAGGTGTTCGCATTGAGCTTCGCGCTGGGCGTGGTCAGTGGGCTCACGATGAGCTTCCAGTTCGGCACCAACTGGCCCGGATACATGGAAACGGTGGGCAATATCGCCGGCCCCTTGCTGGCCTACGAGGTGCTGACGGCGTTTTTCCTCGAAGCCAGCTTCCTCGGCATCATGCTGTTCGGCCGCCAGCGCGTTGGCGAGCGCGTGCATACGCTGGCGACTGTATTGGTGGCCTTGGGAACGACCTTGTCGGCGTTCTGGATTCTTGCGCTCAATTCGTGGATGCAAACACCCGGCGGCTTCGAGATGATCGACGGCCGCGCCCACGCCACCGATTGGTATGCCATCGTTTTCAATGCGTCATTCCCGTACCGTCTGACGCATACGCTGCTGGCATCCGGGCTCACCGCCGCGTTTCTGCTGGCAGGCCTGTCGGCTTGGCAACGGCTGCGCGGCGATAATCGGCCCGCAGTCATCTCCGCATTGCGCACCGGCGTCGGCATGGCGGCTCTTCTGATTCCGCTGCAAATCTTCGTCGGCGACCTGCACGGCTTGAACACGCTCGAGCACCAGCCAGCCAAGGTGGCCGCCATGGAAGGTGTGTGGCAAACCGAACGCGGCGCGCCTGCCCTTTTGTTTGCGATTCCCAATGCCAGCGAGCGACGCAACGACTATGCGATTGGCATTCCCAAGCTCGCCAGCCTCATCCTCACTCACGAACTGGACGGCGAAATCGAGGGCTTGGATGAGTTCGAGGACGCTCACCCGCCGGTGGCGCCGGTGTTCTGGGCGTTTCGGGTGATGGTGGGCGTTGGCATGCTTATGTTGCTCACAGCATGGACATCAACGTGGCTGCTACGCGGCGGTCGTGACTTGCCGCGTTGGCTGTTGCGCGGCTTGGTCGGCATGACTTTTTCCGGGTGGCTAGCAACGCTGGCGGGTTGGTACGTCACTGAAATAGGCCGCCAGCCATGGCTGGTTTACGGCGTCCTGCGCACCGCCGACGCGGCCTCGAAAGTGCCCGCTCCCATCATTGGGATGAGCTTGAGCGCCTACTTGATGATCTATGTCTTGTTGCTGCTGGCCTATATCAGCGTGCTGTTCCATTTGGCACGCGGCGGCGCTGTCATAGCAAAACCGGTTGCGTCATCGCTCGCGGAGAAGACCGATGGATAACACCAGTGGCACTTCATTAAGGGCCATCCCCCAGCATCGTCATGCCGGCGCACGCCGGAATCCAGCGGTTGGGGCCCATACCAAGGCTCCAACAGAGCTGGATCCCGGCTTTCGCCGGGATGACGAGCGCGATGGGAGTGCCATCGATGGATAACACCTTCTGGCTGCCACTGATCTTTACCGCCTTGATGGCATTGGCGATGCTGATCTACGTGGTGCTCGACGGCTACGACCTCGGCGTTGGCATCCTGATGAATGCCGCCGACGATGACGAGAAGGACCGCATGGTCGCCTCGATCGGGCCGTTCTGGGACGCCAATGAAACCTGGCTCGTGTTAGGCGTGGGCCTGTTGCTGGTGGCGTTCCCGCTGGCCCATGGCGCTATCCTGGGGGCGCTGTATTTGCCCGTGACCGCAATGTTGATCGGGCTGATCCTGCGCGGCGTGGCCTTCGATTTCCGGGTCAAGGCGCATGCCGATCACAAAGGCCTGTGGAACGCCGCTTTTTTTGGGGGTTCGCTGCTGGCCTCGTTTGCGCAGGGCTGGATGCTAGGCAGCTACATCATCGGCTTTCGCAGCGACCTCGCCGGCATCGCCTTTGCCGCCTTCATTGGCCTTAGCCTGTGCGCGGGTTATGCATTGCTTGGAGCCTGCTGGCTCATCATCAAGGCCGATGGCCCGCTAGTTCGCAAGGCAGTCCGCTGGGCCTATGCCAGTCTATGGCTGACCGGCATCGGCATTGCTGCGGTCAGTTTGGCGACGCCACTGGTCAGCCCACGCATTTTCGACAAGTGGTTTGCCATGCCCGGACTGTTAATGCTGTTGCCCGTACCATTACTGACCGCTTTGCTTTTTGCAGCCTGTGAGTCGGCACTGCGCCAACTGGTCCGCGATCCCAATCAACGCCCGTGGCGTCCATTCGCGTATACCGTCGGCATCTTCGTCCTCGCCTTCGCAGGGCTTGGTTACAGTCTGTTTCCGTATCTGCTCCTCAACCGCATTACCCTGTGGGAAGCAGCCGCCGCACCGGAATCCTTGGCCATCATGCTGGTGGGTGCGGCCATCACTCTGCCCGCCATCCTCGGCTACACCGTTTACACATACCGGGTGTTTTGGGGGCGTAGTCAAGCCTTGAGTTACGACTGATCAACGGCGGCAACGTTGGCGCAGCAGGGGCAAACACGCGGCGAATTGGCTTACCGCAGGAAATAAACCACCAACACCGCACCCACCGCCGAAGCCGCCAGCGCGGCCACGATGATGCCGATGGTGTTGGGGCGCTTGCTATTCATGACTGGCAGTTTCAGGGTCGCCTTCTGCGCACCCGGAATCTCCATGCCTGGTGCCACCAGCAAGAAGCGGATGGTGTCCAAGCGCAGCTCGTCACCGGGCCGGAGGATGCCTTGCTTCACCTGCTGACCGTTGATGAAAGTGCCGTTGGAAGAACCGAGATCTTCCACCGACAAGCCATCCGAGATCGGTTTGACCTGCGCATGTTTGCGCGAAATCTCGTCGCTGGCGATGCTGATTTCGCATTCGGGTGCGCGACCGATGGTGACTTGACTGGGCACCGGGTAATTCTTGCCGAAGGCCGCGCCGGAAACCCCGCGCAGCACAAATTTCGGCACCGCCATGCGCAGGCGGGTCGAACCGCTGTCGCCTTCTGCTTCAGGGGCACTGCGACCCCGCGCCACCTCAACCACGACGAAGCGCGCTTGCACGCCGCCGATGCCGATCATGTCGTTGGAACGCAAAGCCATCGCGCCTTGGATGGGCTTGCCATTCAAGGTGATGAGATTGGAGGGGTCTGGCACCCGCAGTGTTACACCACTACCTTGCAACGAAAGTTCACAATGAACCGGGGCGATTCCGGGCAGGTTGAGCCGTACTTGCGAGTCCGGCGCGCTGCCAATTCGGTTGACACCGTCGTTCAGCAGCGCCTGCGGGTGCTCGCCATTGGGAAAAATCAGTTTCATCAGTTCCTCGGGTGGGTCTGTGACTCACGATCGACCTGCTAATCGATCTGACTCAATCGATTTCTCGCACAACTCGGAAGCCTACCGTATTGAAGGCGTCGTCTGCCGGTCGCGCCAGCGACGTTGGGTCACCGGCATCGGAGTACCAGCTTCCGCCGGCGGTCAGGCGCTCCGCACAATTACCCTTGGCGCAATCCGTCGTCCATTCGCTGGCGTTTCCCACAGTATCTAAAAGTCCAGGTCCCTTGGCTGGGAACGAGCCGACCGGCGCAGTCCCTTCATGGCCGTCCTGACAGCCTCGCTCGTTGCGTAGATTGGATTTGCAATCGCCGGCCAAGGGTGACGCGTACGCAGAGATCTCAGCAAGTTTCGGGAGGCGGTAGACCTTGCCCGTCTGCGCCGACAGCCACGCGGCATAGCCTTCCGCCATCGCGTAGCTGACGCAGACCACGGGATGGCTGGCATCCTGAGTAATGTCGGGCACCTGCCAAGTGCGTCCCTTCTTGCCACCAAAAATGCCTCCCGAGTTGCGATCACGGCAACTCGGGAGATTGGCGCCGAACTTGGCTGATCCTGCCTCCGACCAATACACCGAAAACTCGCCGCGAGTGACTTCGCGCTTACCCACCGCCAGACCCTTACTCACCACCACCAAGGTCGCGGCGATCGCACCAGCCTTGCTGGAGTCGCTGAAGGTGTAGCCAACCTCGCCGACTTTCTTCGCGTTGGCAAGACCGGCCTGCGCCGCTTGCAGACCTGGCGCCGCCAACAACGCGTTCTCGAACGCGGTGACCGCCACATCGCGCTTGAATGCTTTGATCGCAGCTTCGCCTTCGGCGACCAACGATTTGGCACGTGCTTGGCGCGCAGCGCCCGCAGCAGCCAACAGCGGTGCCGCGGCAGGATGCTGCGCCGCCACTTGCTCGGCCGCCGCGATGTTCGTTACCCACTCTGGCAGCTGCTCTGCCGAAGTCAGCGGTGTAGCGAGATCAAGATACGCCTGCGCCACACTGGCAATGCCCTTGCCAGCCTCCACGTTCTCGGGTTCGATCACCAAAGCCAACTTGTAACGATCCAGCGCATTGGTGATAGGTGGCGTTGTCAAACGACCGGCGGCTACATTGGCGCGTCCTGCCTCAAGTAGCGCCTGCACGGGGTCGCGCACCGTCGTTGCCATTGCATCGGCGAGCGCCGCCGCGGCATCGGCATCGGTCGGCGGTTCTCCGACGGGCACCAGACTTTCGTCAACGGAATCACTAAGGTCGTCGACGACGGGCGTTTCGACGACCGGCGGTTTGGGCTTGGGCAGCGGGTTACTCACCGGCGTCGAGACCGTGGTTGCTGGCAAGTCCGACGTGCGCGGCTTGCCGCCGCCGAACATCAACCACCAGCCCGCTACCACCAGGATCAACACGGTCGCGAATACGCCGATCAAGAGCCCGATTGGCTTCGGCTTATTAGCTGGTGCGCGCTGCGTCTTGGTCGGCGGCGCCGGCGTGCGGCGCGGTGGCGGCGGTGCTGCCGTCGGTCGCAACGTTGAAAACTCGCTAGGCGCGACCAGCTTCAGCCCTTCGATGAACTCCGAGCAGTTTTGATAGCGGTCATTGGGAGCCTTCGACATCGCCTTGTCGATGAGCGGCTGCCAGCGCGCCACCTCTTCGGGCAAGCGCGGCACTGGATCGTTGACGTGCGCGAATGCGACCGCAAATCCATCTTCACCACGAAACGGAGTCTCGCCAGCCACTGCTTCATAGCAAAGCACGCCGAGCCCGTAGATGTCGGCGCGATGATCGATCTCCGCGCCACCGCGCGCTTGCTCGGGACTCATGTAGTGGCTGGTGCCAATCGACATGCCCGAGCCGGTCAATCGCGACACTGCGCTCAGCGCACGCGCAATACCGAAGTCAGTCAGCACCGGCGTGTCATGGCCATCAAATAGGATGTTGCCGGGCGTCACATCGCGATGCACGTAGCCACGCGAATGAGCGAACCCGAGCGCAGTCGCGACCGCCACCAACACGCGCAACAGCTCGGTCTCACTCAAGCCTTGGCGCATGCGGTCGGCAAAATCGCCGCCCGGCAGCAAGGCCATAGAGAAATAATGCAGACCGCCAGGCGTCACCCCAACGTCATACACCTGCACCACATTGGGATGGTTGAGCGCGGCCAACATGCGCGCTTCTTGCAGAAAGCGCTGGGCATAGGCTTCGTCCTGCGCCAGCTGCGACGACATGACCTTGAGCGCCACATCGCGATCGAGCAGCACCTGGCGGGCGCGAAACACCGACGCCATGCCGCCTTGGCCCACTTTCCCAAGGATGGTGTAGCCCGGAATCTCGATCACCGCCGCTCCCCAATAGCGTGTGAGGGCATTCTAGCTCGGGTGGCGATGCGCGCGGCACCTTCGTAAAGTTGTCGCTGCGAGTTGACTTCGCTGACCTGCGTGATCCGTAGTCGGCATCTTGAACTGCCGACTCACAGCAAAGCTTGTAGGCACGACGCCTTGTCCCCACACTTTGACCATGACTCTGACCTTGATTGCCCTGCTCTTGATCGGCGCACTGACCCTGCTGTGGTCGGCCTCAACCGTCGCCAGCGAATATGCCCGTCGCGCCGGTCGCGCTGCGTGCGAGCGCGCCGGCGTGCAATTGCTGGATCAAACCGTAATGCTGACCAAAATGAGCCTGCGCCGCGACAGCCAAGGCCGCTTGCGAATCCTGCGCCGCTACAGCTTCGACTACTCCCGCGAAGGCAGTGATCGCGCCCGGGGGACCTTGGCGTTGCTGGGGACTGAGCTGCAGTGGATTAGTCAGCCAGAGGCTGTTTCGCAGTCGATTGAGCGTTAGGTAGATCGCGCGCCTTTGAATAGGCCAACCACCCATCTCAGGACGGGACGGACACCAAAATAGGACATAGCAGACACCGCTGCGATCAATGAGCCAATTATCGAAGGCAGTACCGCACCGAAAGTGAAGGTCATGCCCAATATGAATCCGAGCACGCATTCAATTCTGAAAATGGGCAGAAAAAGCCCCAGCGCAAAGGTGCCGAAAAAAATATACGAAGCGATCGACGAATAATCGAGACGAAAGGCAAGCGACAGGCCGACACCGACCGCGATTCCACTCGCCAACCCCAGTACGGGCGCGATGGTAGAACGAGGTTCCAGGCCTATCCCATTTGCAGAAACCCGCTTGCGAACTCGCCCAATGGCAAACCACGTGAGCGCGGGTAACAGCAAGATGCCCCACCAATTGGAAAACTCGGGTAGGTCAGGGCGCGCCAATAGGTGATGGCTTCTCACCCCGCCATTAAGAAATTCCCAACCCAGATGCAACGATTCCGCCAACAGCACCACGGCGGTTAAGTACAGGCGCCGGTGCAACGCAGGTTGCTGGCTCATTGTTTTCAAATGGACACTTGCGGACCTCAATTAAGCCCGCTGACGATGGGCTTGGCGCGTGCCACTGGTAATAGAGGCTTTGTAAGCGTCGACCCTAAGCCACTACTTCACGACGCGCAAAAAACTCGGCCGCTTGGGGCTCTCGGTGATCGGCGCAGGCGCGGCTTCTTCCGTTGGAGCAGCAGCAGCGGTGGTGGCCTCATCATCACGCGGCAGCATCATGCCTTGGCCGGTCTCTTGCGCGTAGATAGCAAGCACCGCCGCCAAGGGAACGCGAACCGAATGGCTAACGCCGGAGAAGCGCGCCATGAATCGAATGCCGTCATTGCCGAGGTCCAATTGACCGACCGCACGAGCGGCGATGTTCAGCACCACTTGACCATCCTTGATCGACTGCGTCGGCACCTGCACACCGGCCTGCATGGCATCAACTAACAGGTGCGGGGTCATGCCGTTGTCGCCGATCCACTCATAAATGGCGCGGATGAGATACGGCCGATTGGACGTCATGGAAACGATGGGTGGCTTGCTCACGGCAACTCGCGCAACAGTTTTTCCTCGGTGGTCAAGCTACGTGCAAACCCGGGATTACGGAAAATTCGGGTGCCATAGTCTTCGATCAATTTGCCATCCTTCGGCAAGCCAACGCCCAGCGCATCGAGTCGCCAAATGATCGGTGCCAGCGCGCAATCAGCCAGACTCATCTCGGTGTTGAGGAAAAACTTTGAAACTTTGAACAAGGGCAGTGAGGCGACTAACAACTCCTTTAGCCGCTTGCGACCCGCTTCCGCCTGCACTTTGTTACCACCTTGGATGGCTTGAACCTGCGGCACCCAGTCGTGCTCAAGCCGCAACATCGCCAACCGCAATCGCGCACGCGACAGCGGATCAACGGGCATCAAAGGCGGATGCGGATAGCGTTCGTCGAGATACTCGCTGACGACTGAGGCGGCATAAAGCACGAGATCGCGCTCAACCAAGGTCGGAACCGAATGGTAAGGATTCAATTCGATCAAATCTTCCGGCGGCTTCGCCGGATCGACCAGTACCGAATCGTAGGTCACACCTTTCGCCGCCAACACCAGCCTGACCCGGTGGCAAACGACGCAATCTCGAGCGGTGAACAAAGTCAGGGTATTGCGCATGCGCGAACTCGCTGCCATGGAAGTCACCTCACCCAGCGTGCGGGCGAGCCTTGCAGGCGCCCGTGTCGCCCGCCGGGTAGAAACCCTCAGTGGACGTCGCTCCAGTACTCGTTTTTGAGCAACCAGGCGAGAAATGTGAAAAATGCCAAAAACACGATCACCCACAACCCTACAGACGACCGTTTGAGAGCCGCTGGCTCGCCCACGTACTGCAAGTACGCGGTGAGATCGCGGATGACTTGATCGAATTCGGCCGCGCTCAACCGACCCGGCGAGGCCACCTCTAAGTGTGCGGGTACCGCGCTCCCGGCATGCTCACCGTCGTAGACGGGTCGCTGCATGCCCTGCAGCTCCCACAACACATTGGGCATGCTGCTGCCCGCCAGGAGCGTATTGTTCCAGCCACTGGGACGGGTCTCATCCACATAAAAGGACTTCAGAAACGTATAAGTCCAATCGCGCCCACCGGGCTTGGCCCGCGCGACCAACGACAGGTCTGGCGGCTCTTTGCCCAACCACACAGCGGCGTCATCCGGATCCATAGCCACTTGCATGGTTTCGGCAAATTTGGCCCCCGCTGGTGCCAAGTTCTCCATGACCTGCGCTTCGGTCAAGTTGAGATCCTCTGCCGTGCGCGAATAGCGATGCAGGTTCAGCGAATGGCAACCCGCGCAGTAGTTGCTGAATAAGGCTGCGCCACGTTGCAGCGACGCGGTGTCGTTGATATTGGCGTGGCTTTCGAGCAATGCGCCCCCGCCTGCAGCCATTGTCGCTGCCGGCGCCAAGGCCAAAGTAAAAAGCAAACTAGCAAGCCGCTTAGTCATGCGCTGGCACCCGGTCCGGAACCGATTTCACCGCATCAATGCGGGTCCAAATCGGCATGGTGATGAAGAAACCGAAGTAGTAAAGAGTGAAGATTCGCGCTGCCCACGTTTGCCCGGTGCTGCCGGCTTGCAAGCCTAACCAGCCCAAGGTCACGAAGGCAATGACGAACAGGGTGAGCATCACCTTGGTAAGCATGCCGCGATATCGAATCGATTTCACGCCACTGTAATCAAGCCAAGGAACCAGAAATAGGATCAACACCGCACCGCCCATCACCATCACGCCCAGCAGCTTGTCAGGCACGGCGCGCAACATCGCGTAGTAAGGCGTGAAGTACCACACCGGCTTGATGTGCTCGGGCGTAACCAAGGGATTGGCGACGACGAAGTTGTCGTGCTCAAGAAACAGCCCGCCAAACGTCGGCTCAAAAAACAAGATGAATGCCGCGATGGTGAGGAAGAAGCCAGCGCCGAACAGATCCTTGACGGTGTAGTAAGGATGAAAGGGGATGCCGTCCAGCGGCTTGCCGTTGGCGTCTTTCTTTTTCTTGATCTCGATGCCTTCGGGGTTGTTCGAACCCACCTCATGCAACGCGCCCAGATGCAGTACCACCAGCAGCAAGATCACCAGCGGCAATGCGATCACGTGCAACGCAAAAAAGCGATTCAAGGTGGCGTCTGAAACCAGATAATCGCCACGGATGAACTCGGTCAACGCTTCACCGATCCACGGAATTGCACCAAACAGGTTGATGATCACCTGCGCGCCCCAGTAGCTCATCTG
>JANNWF010000530.1:0-14693 GCA_031408455.1 Pseudoxanthomonas sp.
AGCCGAGCGGGTCGAAGCCGAGCGGGTCGAAGCCGAGCGGGTCGAAGCCGAGCGGGTCGAAGCCGAGCGGGTCGAAGCCGAGCGGGTCGAAGCCGAGCGGGTCCAAGCCGAGCGGGTCGAAGCCGAGCGGGTCGAAGCCGAGCGGGTCGAAGCCGAGCGGGTCCAAGCCGAACGGGTCCAAGCCGAGCGGGTCCAAGCCGAGCGGGTCCAAGCCGAGCGGGTCCAAGCCGAGCGGGTCGAGCTGGAGCTGCTGGAGGCAGAGATCCTCGAGTCAGAGCGGGTTGAGGCTGAGCTGATCCAACAAGCGCGGGCAGAAGAAGCGGCAATCGAAGCTGAGCTTTTGGCAATGGAGCTGGCGGAGTCGGCGCCGTCGGCGGTGCCAGCGGTCGCTGTTGCGCCAGTGATGGCCAAGCCGCAGGTTGAAGATTCGGATGCTGATCCAGACCTGCCGCTCGATATCGTCGACCTCGACGAAGAATTGCTGGATATCTTCCTCGAGGAAAGCACCGATATCCTTGACCACTCGGATGGCCTGTTGGCACGGGTCCGCGCCGAGCCTGAAGAGCGCGAGCATGTGGTTGGATTGCAGCGTGATCTGCACACCTTGAAGGGTGGCGCACGCATGGCCGGAATCATGGCCATTGGTGATCTGGGTCATGTGATGGAGTCATTGCTAGAAGCCGTCGCCGAAGGTCGCCGAGAATTCGGTAACGAAGGCATGGAGGTGCTGGAGCAGGCATTTGATCGTCTGCATCGGATGGTCATTCGGGTAGGTGAGCGTCGCGCGCTGGCGATGCCGAATCGTCTGATTCAGCGACTCGAAGCCTTGGTGCGTGGCGAAGTATTCGTCAGCAAAGCGCCAGTCGAAAGCGTGCAGCCCGCCATTAGCGCAACCGAGTTGGAGTCGGGGCGTCCAAGCATCCCTGCAGCGGTTGCTGCAGTTGCCCCCGCGCAGGCCGCACCTTCGCTGTTGTCGATCGAAACCGCGATTGACGAAGAAGACTCCGGTGTGCGCGCCCCGCAGGAGCAGATCCGCATCCGTGCAGACTTGCTTGACCGGTTGGTGAACTATGCCGGTGAGGTCGCCATCTACCGCGCTCGACTTGAACAGCAAGTCGGAGCGTTCCGTGGTGGACTGTTCGAGATGGACCAGACAACCAGCCGCTTGCGTGAGCAGTTGCGACGGTTGGACATCGAGACCGAAGCTCAGATCATTGCCCGTTATCAGCGCGAAGGCGACGATAATGATCGCGAGTTCGATCCGCTGGAACTCGATCGCTTCTCCAATCTCCAGCAGCTCTCGCGTGCCTTGGCCGAATCCGCGGCCGACTTGACCAGCCTGCAAATCACGCTGGAAGAGTTGACCCGTCAGTACGACACGCTGCTGCTGCAGCAGTCGCGAGTATCGTCAGATTTGCAAGAAGGCCTCATGCGCACGCGCATGGTGCCCTTCGAATCGCTGGTGCCACGTCTGCGACGCATCATTCGGCAAACTTCGGGCGAACTCGGCAAGCGGGTGCAGTTACGGGTCGAGGGTGCGCAAGGCGAAATGGATCGCAGCGTGCTTGACCGCATGACCGCGCCGCTTGAGCACATGTTGCGCAATGCCTTGGCGCACGGATTGGAAACCGCCGATGAACGCCGCGCGGTAGGCAAACCCGAAGAGGGTTTGGTCCGCATCGTGATCGGGCGCGAAGGTTCTGAAGTCGTGATCCGGGTTTCCGACGATGGGCGCGGTATCAATCGGGATGCGATCCGGCGCAAGGCGCTTGAACGTGGCTTGATGGAACCGACAGCGCAGCTGTCCGACCGCGACTTGTACGGGTTTATTCTGCAAGCAGGATTCTCAACAGCCGAAACCGTCAGCAAGATTGCCGGTCGCGGTGTTGGTCTCGATGTCGTCAGTTCCGAAATTCGGCAGTTGGGCGGCTCGCTACACATTGAGTCCGAATACGGCAAGGGCACCGAGTTTGTTGTGCGTCTTCCCTTCACCTTGGCCGTTACCCAAGCGGTATTCGTCAAGTTGGGTGAGACCCAATTTGCGGTGCCGATGGCTTCGGTGCAGGGCGTTGCTCGTATCGCACCGGCTGACCTCGAAGCCCAGCTAGCAACCGGTAACCCGATGTTTGAGTATGCGGGTGAGCGCTACGCAATCTACGATCTTGGACGGCTGCTGGGACACGCGCACGTGCGTGCCTCAGAAACCATGCAAGTACCGCTGCTGCTCGCGCGCTCAGGTGACCAACGCGCCGCAATCAGCATTGATGCGGTCATTGGCGGCCGCGAGATCGTTGTAAAGCCAACCGGGCCGCAGATCAACTCGATTCCGGGGATCTTCGGTGCCACCGTGATGGGCGACGGCTCAGTCGTTGTTATCTTGGACGTGGCACCGCTTGTGCGACGTGCGGCAGCGATGCAGCTCTCGGGCGAAGCGCCACCACCGGTGGCGGAGATGCCGGCCGCACGCAAAGTGCCGCTGGTGATGGTGGTCGACGATTCGATCACCATGCGCAAAGTGACTGGTCGCGTGCTCGAACGCTCCGGTTACGAAGTGGGTGCTGCAAAGGACGGCTTGGACGCTATCGAAAAAATGCAGGAGCGTGTGCCGGATGTGATGTTGCTCGACATCGAAATGCCGCGAATGGATGGCTACGAGCTGGCAACGCATATGCGAAACGACAGCCGCCTGCGCGGAGTACCGATCATCATGATCACCTCGCGGACCGGAGAGAAGCATCGTCAGCGTGCCTTTGAGATCGGCGTAGACCGTTATTTGGGCAAGCCTTACCAAGAGGCTGAACTACTGCGCAATGTCGAAGAGATTTTGCGGGTGGGTCGTGGCTGAGGTAATCCCCGCAGCACCCAACGTCGCCCTTCTGGGCCGCGACGACGCCGTGCGCACTCAGCTGCGTACGGCGCTAGCTGAGCTCGGTGCCAATTTGGTCTACGAGGGGGAGTTGCGCGGAGCGAGCCCATCCGAGGTGTCAGCCAAGCAGCCGGCGGTCGTATTGTTGAACCTGGATGCGGAAGGCGAGGATGCCCTCGACTCGCTAGAAGAATTGTTGCTAGACCCGTCGATGCGTGTGGTTTTCAACGAAGCTGAAACCACCGCCGCACTTTCAGGTTGGGATCTGGCGCGCTGGGCCCGTCACTTGGCTGCCAAGGTGTTGGGCCATGATCGGACCATTCCACCACCGCCTGCGGGTGCGGAGTACGTGCCGGAAACCGACCTGATGCCAACGCCTGGCGCCCCGCCAAGCCCGGAGTCGCAATCTGCCGCACTCAGTATGGCGACGCTGAAAAGCGAGGCGACGGCATCGGTCGAAAGTGTGCCGGCCAGTTCGGTTCCCGCCGCTGCAGTGCGCAATGTGGAAACCAGCGAGAACGATGTAGGCAGTATCGACTTCGCTTTGGATATAGATCACAAAGACATTTCTGCGGCGATACAAAGCACCGGCGCGGCACCAGCAGAGGTATTTCGACACTCCACGCCGGACCCGCACGCGACCATCGCTAGCAACCACGGTGCCCATGACGATCCCTCGATAAGCATCGATTTTGATGAGCTTGACGCGGCCTTGGCGGTCATTGATGCGGGTGCGGAGAGTGAGTTCGCTGGGTCGTTTGGAGCCTCCGCAAATGAGGCGGCGGAATCGGACTCGCTGACGGCCGAGCTTGAAGCCTTGGCGCTGTCCACGGTTGTTGATAACGATGCTGACATCGACTTGAGAAGTGAAGACGAAGGGGACACCATCTCCAATTCGCAGATGAGGTTTTCAAGTAATGCCGACGACGCTGGTTCCGTCGACGAGCTGGATGCCGACGTAGCCGCGCTTGCAGCACAATTGGATGCAATGGCCGATTCAGCGCCCAAGCGCGAAATGGACGTTCGCGATCCCGACTTTTCGTTTGACATTGACCAAGGCGAAGAGCCGCCCCCGCCTGCAGCTGCGGTTCGAAAAGCGACGTCGGGAATCGACTTCGCGCTCGAAGATGAATTGGCAGAAGTGCAGGCCGCCATACCCAAGCCGGCTCCGCCGCCGCCCAAAATTGACATCAGCTTTCTCTCGTTGGAAGCACTGCCAGACCCAGGCTTGTTGGTGGCACCAACCAAGAAAAAGCAGAGCGAAGAAGAAGTTTATTTGCCGCGACCAGGCATCGATTTGATGCTTGCCCCGCGCGATGCGCACTTGGAAGTCGCGCCCAGCGTCAGCGCCAAACCTACCCACACGGCGGTCGAGGCTGACCTCTCACAATCGATGGATTTTGATTCTCTGACGCTGGAGCCCATCGCGGTTGCCGAGAAATCAGCAAAGGTAGTCGCCCGCATTCCGCGGGTGATTGTCTTGGGAGCGTCCATCGGCGGTCCTGACGCTTTGCGCACATTTCTCGCCGGATTACCGGCCGACTTCCCGGCATTGTTTGTTCTTGCGCAGCATTTGGAGAGCGGGTTTTTTGATCGCTTGGCGCAGCAGCTGCAAAAAGTCTCCAAGCTACCAGTTCGGGTAGCCAACACCGATGCACCGGCCTGCGTGGGTGAGGTAATGGTCGTTCCTTCGGGCGAGCGCGTGAAGATCAGCCGCGATGGTCGTGTTCGGCGCGAGGCTTATGCGGGGCCCACTCACTACCGACCGTGCATCGATGATGTGATGCGCGACATCTCCGATGAGTTCGGCAAACAGGCCACTACCATCATATTTAGCGGGATGGCCGGTGACGCCGTCGAGGGGGCCGTCTACCTGACCGCAAATGGCGGCGAAGTGTGGGCGCAGACGCCTGCGTCCTGCGTGGTTAGTTCGATGGTGGATGGCGCGCAAGCGCGTGGTGTTGTCGAGTTTGTGGGAAGTCCGCGCGAGTTGGCGGAGCATTGCGTAGCCCGCTACGGCGATGGCGCTTGAGACTGACGCGTGGCAGTTTAGACGCGCAGATATTGACCAAGGAGTGATCGATGCAGCCTGTTCCGACCAGCGATATCCGAGGCGTGGTCATCGCCGTCACCAACGGGCGCCTGTTATTGCCAAACGCCGCAATTGCGGAGGTGATCACCTACTCGGAACCCGACCCGGTTGAAGGCGCACCCCATTGGCTGCTGGGCCGAGTGCGCTGGCGTGGCTGGCGAGTGCCGATCATTTCGTTTGCCCGCTTAGCAGGACTGTCAGATCGCGAGGGTGAGCGTGGTTCTAAAGTGGTGGTGCTGAAGGCGCTGTCAGCTCACGCGCGCCTCCCTTATTTCTGCTTGCTGACCCAGGGGTTTCCGCGGTTGACGACGGTGACGGCTGCGGCATTGGTGTTGGAAGACGGGGGCACTGAGAACCTCCCGCCCGGAGCGCTTGCACGAGTCCGCACCCGTGACGACAGCGCAATCATTCCGGACCTTGCTGCGATTGAGCAGTTGATCGTTGACACACTGGACCTGACGGCACCAGCGGCCGCCTGAACCACTACCGCTTTTCAAGCCTAGCGGGTTTTAGCCCAAGTCGCCAAAGCGTGCTTGCAGCACCGCCATTGCCGCTATCCCCGCCGTTTCGGTGCGTAGTATGCGTGGCCCCAATCGCATTCCCGTGAACCCCGCTGCGCTTAACTGATCTCGCTCCATCGCACTGAATCCACCCTCGGGGCCGATTGCGAAAGCCAGCCCGGCGGGCGACGGATCGGTCAGCGTGGTATGCGACAACGCGCCGCGAGGATCAAGCGTCAGGCGCAGGCCGCCCGTGGGCAAGTCGGTGATCATTTTGGTCAAATTGCGTGGATCGGTGAGCAAAGGCAAGCGGGCACGACCGCATTGCTCGCAGGCGCTTTGGATCACGCCGCGCCAGTGACCTAGACGCTTGCCGAGGCGATCAGCATCCAGTCGCACCTCGGTGCGTTCGCTATAGATTGGCCAGATTTCAGCAACGCCGAGTTCCGTCGCTTTTTGCAAGATCATGTCCATTTTCTCGCCGCGGGCGATTCCTTGCACCAAGATGATGTGCAGACTCGACTCGCGCTGGACCGCACATCGATCGATCACTCGCGCACTGGCGGCATTGCGACCGCTGCGCAGCAAATTCGCGGCATAGTCGAATCCGTCGCCATTAAACAGCGTGACCGCTGCGCCACTATCCAACCGCAACACGCGCAACAGATGGTTGCTGGTGGTGTCGGCCAGCTCTAGCTCACCACCAACCACCAGCGGAAGTTCCACGAAACAGCGAATCTGTCTCATTGAGTGGCTGCCCTGATTGCGTCGCCGGTAACTTCAGCCAGCCGTTCGAGATCGGCGGCCTTGATGCAGTAGGGCGGCATCCAATACAACACATCGCCCAGTGGTCGCAGCAGTACCCCGTGCTCGAGCGCATATCGATACGCGCGCTGACCACGGCGCTCATCCGCCGGAAATGCCGTTTTGCCCTTGCCGTCGGCAGCCAATTCGATGGCCAGAATCATGCCGGTCTGCCTAACGTCAGCCACGCGAGGGTGCGAAATGAACGATTGCGCGAGTTGCGCCATATGCGCGGCGGTGTGCCGATTGCGCGTCAGTACGTCTTCATCACGGAATATCGAGAGCGTCTCCAGCGCAGCCGCACAGGCCAAGGGGTTGCCCGAATAGCTATGCGAGTGCAAGAACGCGCGCTCGCGTGTCGGTGCCAGAAATCGCTGATAGATGGCGTCAGTCGCGAGTACCGCAGAAAGCGGCATGAAGCCACCGGTGATGCCTTTGGACAGGCACAGCAAGTCCGGCGAGATCTGCGCCTGCTCACAAGCGAACATGGTGCCGCTGCGGCCAAATCCCACCGCAATCTCGTCGGCTATCAGGTGGACGCCATAGGCGTCACACAGCTTGCGTGCCTCACTGAGATAGGCCGGGTGATACATGCGCATACCGCCGGCGCATTGGACAAGCGGTTCCACAATGAGTGCCGAGACCGACGCCCCTTCGCGTTCGAACAATTGCCCCAATGCCGACGCCGCCCGAAGCGCGCAGCTTTCAGCATCTTCGTCGGCGTTGGCAAGATAGGCATCCGGGCTGGGTGCAAACAACGGTTGCATCATCAGCGGCGCATAGGTTCGCCGGTATAAAGGAATATCGGTGACGGCCAAGGCACCTAGGGTCTCCCCGTGATAACCATTGCTCAGCGCCACAAATCGCGTCCGCTGAATCTTTCCGGCGTTCAAGTGCGCGTGAAAACTCATTTTCAGCGCGACTTCAACCGCCGCCGATCCGTTGTCGGCAAAGAACACGCGCTCCAGACCGGGCGGTGCCAGCTCGATCAAGGCTTCGGCCAGACGGATCGCGGGCTCGTGGCTAAAGCCAGCCAAGATTACCTGCTCTAGCCGATGCGCCTGCCGCGAAATTGCCCCGGCAATCCGCGGATTCGCATGACCAAACAAGTTGGTCCACCAACTGCTGATGGCGTCGAGATAGCGCTCGCCATTGTGGCCAAACAACCACGCCCCATCACCATGCGTGATCGAGATCAGCGGCGCGCCATCGAGGTGCTCCTGCATTTGCGTGCAGGGATGCCAAAGCACCGCCAGATCGCGGTCGCGCCAGTGGAGAGCTTGCTCAGCGTTCGGCATGCCTTTGTTATGCTCGCGCGGACTTGTCCGAGATAGCCCGTCATGATCGACCGCCCGCTACGCCCTGTCTATGCCCGCGGCTTCACGCTGATCGAAGTGTTGGTGGTGGTGACGATCCTCGCCATCCTGGCCGCGGTTGTTGTGCCTCGGTTTTTGGATCGACCCGATGAGGCGCGAGTCTCCAAGGCCAAGCAGGATATTGGCGCGCTGGTGACTGGGTTGAACTTGTATCGACTGGACAACTACGTGTATCCGAGCACCGAGCAGGGCCTGCAAGCCTTGACTCAAAAGCCGACGGGCACGCCCGAGGCAGCCAATTGGCGCAACGGTGGCTACATTGATCGCTTGCCGCAAGACCCTTGGAAGCGCGACTACCTATATTTGAGCCCAGGTCGGCAAGGCGAAATCGACGTCTATTCGTTTGGCGCAGATGGTCAGCCCGGCGGCGACGGCGTCAGCGCCGATATTGGCAACTGGGGCGAGTAACGGCGTGCCGGCTGGCGGTCACACTCTCTCGCGACAAGCGCGCGGATTCACGCTGATCGAAGTGTTGGTCGTGGTCATCATCGTGGGTGTCGTGGTCGGTGCGGCGACCTTGGCGATCTCCGGCAGCGGCAGTCGCGAGTTGGAAAATGCAGCGCGGCGGGCTGAGGTGAGAATTCGACTTGCCTGCGAGCGCGCGCTGTTTTCTGGGCAGGATCTCGGATTCTCGTTGCGCGACGGTGCCTTGAGTTTTGGCTATGTGCTGCCGGATCGCTGGTTGCGCGTGCAAGACACACCCGATGAAGCGCTACGCGAGCGAACGATTGGTGACGCCATCGCCATCACCGTCAGTCGTGATGGGCTGCCGCTGCTGGCTGAGGCGGCCGACGACGCCGACAAGCCGCAGTTCGTGTGTTACGCATCCGGAGAGTTGACGCCCTTTGAATTGACCATGGCACGCGAAGGCGTGGCCGAGCAATGGCGCTTGCAAGCGCGGTTGGATGGCAAGTTGGAGCTCGAGCGTGTTGATCCTCAGTAGACGTTCTCAGTTTGTTTTTCGCAGTCGCTCAGGTTTGGCCAATCCCCGTCGACCACGCCAGTCGGTTGGCTTCACCTTGCTCGAAGTTCTCATTGCGGTATTGATTCTGTCGCTGGCCTTGGTTGCCTTGGTGCGCACCACTGCATTGGAGGCGCGGGCATTGGTGCAGGTGCGTGATGCCACGCTGGCGCAGTGGGTCGCATCGAACGTATTGGCAGAGGCGCGACTCAATGAAGGTGTACCCGCCAGCGGCCGTCGCGATGGCAGCAGCGAGATGGGCGGGCGGCGCTGGCGTTGGTTGCTGGAGTCAACGCAAACTCAAGAGCCAACTATCCAGAGGTTGGATGTGTCGGTGTACGCCGATGACGCGGGCGCTGAAAGTCGCGATGAAGCGGTTGCGCGGCTGAGTGGGTTTGCTTGGCGATGAATGCCCGTGCTCGCGGTTTTACGCTGGTCGAAGTATTGGTCGCGGTGGCGATCTTCGCACTAGCAGCGGGCCTTGCAGTGGGCGGCATGAACGCGATTACCCGCGCTCGCACGCAACTGGATGGCGATCTCGCGCGCCTCGCTGACCTGCAGTTCGCGGTTGGTTTGATCGAACGCGACCTGCGTGGCATTGCAATGAGGCCGGTGCGCACAGGCTATGGGCCCGCGATGCCAGCGCTTAGCGGCGGTCTCGATGCGCTCGAACTTAGTCGCTATGGCGCGGTAGGTGCCTTGGCGCAAAGCCAATCCGACATCGCCCGCATCGGCTATCAGCTCGACGGCAAGCGCCTGCTGCGCCTGCACTATCCGGTGCTCGATCGCGGCCCTAGTTCGCTGCCGACCATTGATCCGCTGCTTGATCGAGTCGAGCGTCTTGAGTGGCGCTACATCGGTGCGCGTGGCGCTCCCACGCTGGCGCAGTGGCCACCACCGCGCGGTGGTGATGCGCTGCCGCGAGCCATTGAACTGCGCTTGCAATTGAGCGACTACGGCGAGATCCGGCGGGTGTTTGAACTTCCCCTCGGGAGTGCGCCATGAGCCGCGCCGGGAAAGCCACTCACCAACGCGGCGTGAACGCCGCTCATCAACGCGGCGTCGCCCTGCTATCGGCCTTGCTGGTGGTGGCAATCGCCGTGGTTCTGGTTGCTGCCTTGCTCGACATGGGCGAGGCCAGTCGTTCACGCACTCGCAATGCCTTGCGTGCTGAGCAGACCTGGCAACTACTGATCGGGCTGGAGGGCTGGGCCGCCGCCTCCTTGGCGCGCGATGAAGCGCAGGCAGCCGATGTCGATGGAGCGGATGACGGCTGGCTGCGCGCTTTGCCGCCGATCAGCGTGCCCGGCGGGCAATTGACCGGGCGTATGCGGGATCGCAGCGGCTGCTTCAACTTGAATCAATTGGTGGTCAACGATGTCCCCAATGAGCTCGCCTTCAGTCGCTTCCAGGATTTGTTGGCTGCGCTCAAACTGGACCCGGGCATCGCTGATCGTGCGGTCGACTGGATCGATACCAACGCCATTCCCGGCAATGGCGGTGCCGAGGACTCGCACTATCTGCAGCGCCAACCGGCCTATCTGACCGCTGGCCGGGCTTTCACCCATGTCTCTGAACTGCGGTTGTTGGCCGGCGTTGATGCCGATGTGTACGCAACGCTTGCGCCGGAGGTTTGCGCGATGCCTAGCGATAGCCTGATCAATCTAAATTTCGCGTCCAAAGCGCTGTGGATGAGCTTGGATCAGCGCATCACTGAGAGTGTGGCGAGCCAAATGTGGCGCGAGGGCCGAGCGCGCTATCTCAATCCTGGCGAAGTGCAGACCGCTTTGAGCCAACTGGGCATCGAGCAAGTCAATCTGGAAGGCTGCGCCACCTTTAGCCGCTATATGGTGGCGGAGGCGGAAATCGTCAGTGACGGAATTCCTTTTGTTTACAGCAGCCTGATGGAACGCGGTAACGATGGCATCCGCGTGCTGGCGCGGGCAAGAGGTCGACTATGAGTCGGCCTGGATGTGAGTCGAACGCGGGGCTGAGCCGCCGATGCAACACTGACCGGCTGCTAGAATTGAGGGCTGCCAACCCCCTGACCATCTCCTTCGCATGCCACATCGACTAGTCATTCGCCTGTTTGCCGACGGCGCCAGCGAATGGCTGGCGCTGGATCGTGCCGGCAAGGTGGAGGCGGGGCCGAGCGTGGGCCTGCCGACGGTCACCGCGACGCAAGTCGATTTGGTGCTGCCTGCTGAGCACGTCCTGCTGCTGTAAGCGCCGCGCTTGGCCAAGCGCGCCAGCCAGTTGGCGCAAGCGCTGCCGTATGCCATTGAAGAGCAGCTTGCCGGTGCAGTCGAATTGCAACACGTCGCGTTCGACGAGCGCGCGACCGGAGCGACAGTGCCGGTGGCGGTGATCGCGCGTGACCGCTTGCGCGAGGCGCTGAGCAAACTGCAAGCCGCCGGTCACTCCGCAGATCGCTGCCATAGTCCGGTGCAACTGTTGCCCGTCGAGTCCGGCCAGTTGAGCATTCTGGTCGACGGCGACGAAGCCTTGCTGCGTTGGGCAACTTCGGCGGGCTTGAGCTGTCGCACCGCCGATCTCGACGAAACCATCGCCATGTTGGGCGATGGCGGCGTCAGTTGGCAGCGCGTTCGCCTATGGCGTAGTCACCGCAGCCCCTTGGTGAAGTTGCAAGCCAAGCTCGTCGACGAGTCGCTGATTCCGGCCGGCTTGCCTTGGCTGGCCGAGCGGTTCGCGCATGTGCGTGGTCCTGATCTGTTGCAAGCCGGGTTTCGGCCGCGTCGCAGCGGCGGTCGCAGTGATGCGCAGTGGCGCTGGGCGGCGGTGTTGGCGGCGCTGGCGGTGTTGGCCGGCTTGCGCACGATTGGACTTGAGGCAGCGGCGCTGGAACGCCATACCGCGGTCCGTCAAAGTGAGATGGAGGCATTGCTGCGCGAAGCCATTCCGGGCACGCAGCGGGTGGTCGATCCGCTGGCGCAACTTGGCGCCGAGTTGGATCGTCGTTCCGGAAGTAGTGGCGGTGGTGCGCTGCCCCTTTTGGCCAAAGTGGCACCGCTCATTGCGGGCAGCGGTCGTTTCACCATCGAGTCGCTGGACTATCGCGCGGGCACGCTTGAAATCACCATCAGCGCGCCAGATGTTGCCGCGTTGGATGGCTTGCGCGCGACTTTGGCCGCGGTGCCGCAGATGCAAGTGGAGTTGACGTCCGCCTTGCCTGGTAGCAACGGCTACGAGGGCCGCTTGCGGATCAAGGACAGTTCGACATGAAAGACTGGTGGTTTGCCCAGTCCGCACGGGATCGGCGAATACTCAGTATCGGCGGGGTGTTGGCCAGCCTATTGCTCGGCTATGCACTGATTTGGCTGCCGCTGGAACGCAGCGCTGAGGAGTGGCGACGGCGTGCGAGCGCCGCCGATGCCAGCGTGATCTGGATGCGTGATGCGGTGCAGCGCTTGCGTGCAAGCGGCCCGGCACCAGCAAGCAGCCAGCGCGATGATCGCTCCTTGTTGGCGGTAGTGGATGCCGGGGTGCGAGAGGCGGGTTTGGGCGGTGCGTTGTTACGCGTCGAGCCGGTAAGCGCGGGCCAAGTGCGGGTCTATTTCCAACAAGCCAGCTTTGATGCGTTGACCACATGGCTGCAAACCATTGGCAGTAGTCATGGTGTGCGTGTGGTTGAACTTTCGGTGCAACGAAGTGCCGGAGTTGGGCTGGTAGATGTGCGGCTTGCACTGGAATCGCCAGTCCCCTGATCTCGCTGTCCATTTAACACCATCGAACTGCCAATAGAGCACCCATGAAACTACTGAAAATTCTGTTCGTCGTGGGCTTGCTGGTGCTGGCCTTGGCGGCTGGTTTGATCGCCTTCATGCCGGCGAAATTCGCTGTTGATGTGCTGGGCGCACGCTTGGGTGCGCTGAAGTTGGACGACGTGTCCGGCACCATTTGGCGTGGTCGTGCGGGCGCGGCAACGGTCAATGGATGGGCGCTGGGTGCGTTGGACTGGAATATTCACCCGATGGCGATATTGAGTGGTCGCGTCGATACGGATCTTGGCCTCCAAGGCACTGAGTTCCAAGGCAATACTTTCGCCAGCATCACCGCTGGCACGGTGCGTTTGCGCGATACCGACTTCAGCATGGATGCACAACGTTTGCAGCCGGCCATTGATATTCCATCGCTGCAATTGCGCGGCCGGATCCATGTTTCGCTCGCCGAGGCTGAGTTGGTCGCCGGCTTTCCACGCAAGCTGAAGGGCGAAGCGATTTGGCGCGACGCGGCGGTATCTGGCGAGGCCGAAGCGCTGTTGGGGACGCTGAGCGCGCAATTCCAAAGCGCCGACGACGGCGCGATCATCGGCACCTTGCAAGATGCGGGCGGGCCGCTGGCCTTGGAAGGGCAGTTCCGCGCGGCGTTCACGGGCTACGAAGCCGATGCGGTGTTGAGTGCTCGCGACGGCAATCCGCAGGTGATTCGTGCGCTGAGCTATGTCGGTGAAGTGCAGCCTGATGGTTCGTCGCTGCTGCAAATTCGTGGCCGCTTGCTGCCGCTGCCTTGAGTCGCTGATCAAACAAAGCCAACCTCCTGACCAAGCCGATGAAGCCACTAGCTGCCGACTTTCTCGATCACGCACTGATGACCGCGCTCGCTGCGGCGGACCTTGCTGCCGAAGTCATTCGTGGCTACTACGCCGGTGGCTTCACGGTTGAGTTGAAGGAAGACGCCTCGCCCGTTACCCAAGCCGATGTCGAGGCGGAGCGTTGCATCCGCCGGGTTTTGCTTGAGGTATTTCCCGAGCACGCCTTTTTCGGCGAGGAAGAAGGGCAGTCGGGTGAGAGTGATTTTCTGTGGCTGGTCGATCCCATCGATGGCACCAAGGCTTTCGTGCGCAGCTATCCGATGTTCTCCACCCAGATTGCGCTGATGCATCGCAATGAGTTGGTGCTCGGTGTCAGTGTGGCCGGCGAATACGGCGAGACCCTGTGGGCGCGGCGCGGCGGCGGTGCTTATTTGCGCGACTCTGCAGGCTTGGTTCGTCCCGCACGCATGGCCCCGCTGCCGGTGCCTGCGCAGCGCGCGCTGTCGACCGGCAACCTGCGTTCACTCGGTGCCAGCCACCACTGGGCGGCGCTGGGCGAAGTCATTCAGAACATTGGCCGCATTCGTGGCTACGGCGACTTTCTGCACTACCACCTGCTGGCGCGCGGCTGCATCGATGCGGTGATTGAATCGGACCTCAATATTCTTGATATCGCCGCCTTGGCGGTGATCGTGCGCGAGGCGGGCGGAGTGTTTACCGATTTGGATGGCGCAGCGCTCGGCCTGGCTACGCGCAGCGCGTTGGCGTCATCGCCAGGTTGGCACAGCGAGCTGCTTGCCAAGTTTCACGGCTGGCGAAATGAGAAAGCGGCGTCATGAGTAAGCTGCCCACCATTCACAACATCGAGGAAGTCGACTTCGGCGGTCGTTTCCTGGTTGAGCGATTGGACCTTGAATTTTCCAATGGCGAGCAGCGCAAGTACGAGCGCATGAAGGCGCGCGGGGGCGGTGCGGTGATTGTCGTTCCCATGCAGGATGCCGACACCATGCTGCTGGTTCGCGAGTACGCCTGTGGCGTGCATCGCTATGAGTTGGGTCTGGTGAAAGGCCGTATCGACCGAGGCGAGAGCGTGCTGGAAGCCGCCCAGCGCGAGCTGAAGGAAGAGGCCGGCGTAGGCGCGAACAAGCTGACCGTGCTGCGCGCGATGAGTTTGGCGCCGACCTATATGGGTCATCAGACCTGGCTGGTGCTGGCGGAAGATCTGTATCCCGAACGCCTGCCCGGCGATGAGCCCGAGGAGCTGGAAGTGGTGCCGTGGAAACTCGATGCCCTGCACGAACTGATGTTGCTGGAGGACTGCTCCGAAGGGCGCTCGCTAGCGGCCATGTTCATCACCCGCGAGTACCTGCGGCGGCGCGTATGAGCCAGCGTTATCCGGTAGAGCAAGTGATTGCGCTGGTCCGCGAGGCCGGTCGCGCGATCATGGGCGTGTACGCCAGTGATTTTGCGGTCGAGCACAAGGATGATCGCAGCCCACTGACAGCGGCTGATCGTGCCGCCCATGACGTGTTGGATGCGGGG
>JANNWF010000531.1:0-10711 GCA_031408455.1 Pseudoxanthomonas sp.
CCAGCCCCCAGCCCCGCTTCACCCCCGCTCCTCACCCACCTCAATACAAATCCAACGGATCCACATCCAACGACCAGCGCACCTTGCGCGCCGCCTTCAGCGCGTACAGCAGCGGCACCCACTCGCTTAGCAGTGCGTGCAACAGCGGACGACGGGGCGCGCTCAGAAGCAATTGCCAGCGCACACGACCGGCGCGGCGCAGCATCGGCGCCGGCAAGGGTCCATTCAAACTGACACCGATGCTACCGGCCTTGGCTTCCGCCCCCGCGCGCGCTGCGGCCAAAAACTCCTTCACTGGCGCCTCGTCAGTCGCCTCTGCGCGCAGCAGCGCGAAGTGAGCATATGGCGGAAAGCCGGCCGCTTCGCGCTCGCCAAGCTCGACCGCGGCGAAAGCCGGGTAGCCGCCGCCAATCAAGGTCAGCAGCAAAGGATGTTGCGGGTGGTGGGTTTGCAGCACCACGGTGCCCGCTCGGCTGGCTCGCCCGGCGCGACCAGACACCTGCACCAGCAACTGCGCCAAGCGCTCGCCAGCGCGAAAATCGGCGCTGTGCAGGCCTTCGTCCACACCCACCACGCCAACCAAGGTCAGTCCAGGCAGATCGTGTCCCTTGGCCAACATTTGCGTGCCGACCAAAATCCCGGCGGCGTCGCCCAACTGGTCCAACAGGCCATCCAGTGCATCGCGACGACGGGTGGTCTCACGGTCCACCCGAATGCACGGCACGTTTGGAAACGCAGCGTTTAGCGCGTCTTCCAAGCGCTCAGTGCCGACGCCTTGCGGCTGCAAGGCCAGACTCCCGCATTCGGGGCAAGCGTCTGGTGCGCGCTGTTTGCCGCCGCAGTGATGGCAGACCAAGCGCTGGCCACGTGCATGCACCGTCATGGGCGCATCGCAGTGCGTGCATTGCGCGCTCCAGCCGCAATCGTGGCAAAGCAAAACCGGCGCGTAGCCGCGTCGATTGCGAAAGATCAGCGCCTGCTCGCCGCGGCGCAAACAGTCGTCAATTGCGGCCAGCATTTCGCTCGACAAGCCCGACTGCAGCGTTTGCCGACGCACATCGATCACCTGCACGGTCGGCGCGACGGCACCGCCGGCGCGCATGGTCAAGCGTAAGTGTTGGTAACGACCGGCACGCGCGGCGGCAAGCGATTCCAGCGCCGGCGTGGCGCTGCCAAGCAGCACCGGCACCGCCAAGGCTTGGCCGCGCAACAGGGCCAGATCGCGGGCGTTGTAGCGCACGCCATCTTGCTGCTTGTAAGAGGCGTCGTGCTCTTCGTCGACCACGATCAACCCAGCCCGCGGCAATGGGCTGAACACAGCTGAGCGGGTGCCAATCAAAACCTGGCCTTCGCCGCGCCACATCGCCGCCCACACGCGGGCGCGTTCGCCATCCGCCAAACCCGAATGCAGACTGTGCACGTCGATGCCCAAGCGCTGCCGAAAGCGCCGCAGCATCTGTGGCGTCAGGCCAATCTCCGGCACCAGCACCAAGGCTTGGCGACCACGCGCTAGGCATTCGCGGATAGCCGCCAGATACACCTCGGTCTTGCCACTGCCGGTGACACCTTCCAGCAACAGGGGCTGAAACCTACCCAGCGCGTCGATAACCGCTTGCGCGGCCACCTGTTGATCGGCGTGCAAGACGGGGCCAGTAGCGGCCTGTTGAGAGGTTGCGCTGGGTGCTTCGGCAACATTCTCGAGCAACCCGCGCGCCAGCAAGTTGCGCGCGGCAGCACGCCAATCGTGCATCCGATCCGTCAGCACGGCGGCATGCAGCGGCCCGTCAATCAAATGATCTGAGAGTTGGCGAGGTTTGCCGCCGGCGCGCAGGTGCCCATGGGCGGTTCGCCCCGCTTCGGTGAGTTGCCAGATATCGCGCCGACTTTCTGGCAATGGGTCGCCGCTACGTAGACTTGCCGGTAAAGCGGTCGCCAACAGTTCGCCGAGCGGCACGTGGTAGTAACGCGCGGCCCGGCGAATGCTGGCCAGCCATTCACCATCCAGCAGAGCAGCGGCGTCGATGCGTTGAATGATCGGACGCAAGCGTGCTGGGTCGGATTCGGCGTCGCCGATCTCGGCGACCACACCCACCAGTTGGCGCGAGCCAAACGGAACTCGCACGCGCACTCCGATTGCATCGATCAGATCGGAAGGCGCCAGCGGCAGGTAATCGAACAAGCCCGGCCGCGGCAATGGCAACGCGACACGGAGCACGATGGGGAGCATGCAGACAGTGTAGCGATGGCGGCCAAAAGGCCGAAATCCCACTTGCGAGATATTCCTGTGGTTTACATTACGTTTAGCGCGTAACTCTCCGTTCTGAAAGTCTTTTGCGGCTTATCCACACAGCCTGTGGATAACACTGTGGACGAAGCTTGAGCGAAGGCCCTCCCGAGCCGTTGGGCTGTGGCTTTTCGCCCTCTTGGTGAAGAAATAGCCAATTCGTCATAATCGTTGTTTATCAAACACTTATGTTTGCGGCCGAGAACAAGATGACGATTTGGAGACGCCCCAACCCAAGCATAGGTGTGATCGGCAGACGCTGTGCACAACCGAATTCCGAGCACAGCTAAGCGGGACGCGGGAGAGAGCCATTTGCGGCCGCTGTCAAGTGTGATTTTTGTCGACCTCCGGGCCACGCATTCCTCGTGAGGTTCGATAATTGGCCGACGGCTTGATGCACATGGCGGACCGGCACGCCACAATGCGATCTTGCATTGCACTGATCGGAAGCCGCCCTCGAAATGCTCGCCGACTCCCACCACCAAGCGGCTGATCAGCTCCGACATCGGCTGCCACTGCCCGTCTTGCGGCGAGCGCGCTTGCACGCTGAGTTGGCCGGAATGGACGCCCTGCATGCCGCGCAAGCAGTCACCCACGCGCAGCGCCGTTGCACGGGAGAAAGCGGCGATGAGGCGCGCTTTTGGCATGCGCTTTACGTCGAATTGGCACCGTTGGCCAGCACTGCCTCAGCCAACGATCCGATTGCGGACGCGCTAACCAAACTCGGCCTCGAATCGCGTACCGCGCTGTTGTTGCGATTGGGCGAGCACATGCAGCCCGCAGAAATTGCCAAGGCGATGGGCGAACCTATTGCCCGCACAGCCGAGCATCTGGCGTCGGCCGTCGCACGTATGCGCGCGTTGATTGGCGGCGGGCGCAACGACACTGTTTGGCTGGCGGGGTTGGGCGCTTGGCTGCATGCGCATGAGCCAGCGTCGGCTCGCATCCAACGCATCGCGCCTTCTCCACCTGCATTGACTGCGCCGAGTGAGGGACCGGCGTGGACGGACCGCAGTCCCAACGACAACCGCAGGGGCCGCCGGCTTTGGCTGCTGGTGGGCTTAGTGGGCGCTTTGGTTGCACTCGGCCTGCTGCGCCTGGGTGCGGATGACTGGATGGCCGCGCACGTCAGCGTGCCGCTGGTGGTGGTCGATCCGGTCGACGCCTTGCTGTCGCTGCCCACGCAGGACTTCGCTTTGATCGGCAGCGACATCAACCTTGAGGTGTTGGCTCGGCTGGATTTCTACCTCTGGATACTCAACCGCAATGACACCGGCGTCGAGGCGTTGCCGGCCATCACCGACCCGGCTACGACCGCCCTCACCCAAAACAGCGAGCACGCCCCCGCCGTGCAATGGCAGAGTTTCGACGCGACGGAACGCACACGGCGTTTGCAACGGCTGACCCAGTGGCAAGCGCTGTCACCTGCGCAGCATGCGTCGCTGCGACTTAACCTGCCTTCGTGGCTGCGACTGGATGCCGAGCAGCGGCGGCAGTTGCTGCGCAAGCAGCAGGAATTTGCGGCGCAATCCAGCGAGCAGCGGGAACGCTTGGGGAGCAGCTTCGAAACATTGCCACCGGCGGCCCGCCGGGCATTGCTACCCGCCGTTGCTGGCAGCGATGCACGTGACTTGGCTCGCGAGCTGTTTGCATTCGTGCCGATGGAACAAGAAGTGGCGACGCTGCGCATGCTCGACAGCCTCGATGCCGCCGCCCATGAGAGCTTGCGCCAGATCAGTCGGCGCTTGGCACCGTGGCAACGCGAAGCACTGCGAGTCGAGTTGCTCGATCTGCCAGCCGATCAGCGCGTCGCTTGGCTGCAGCAGCGGATGGGCCGACGCTGATTCAACCAGCACATCACATCAGCACGTCACATCAGCACCAGGTTGAACGCTAGGTTGAACACCGCCGCCACCGACAACAGCAGCAGATAAGCCATGCTGATGAGCAAGAACTTGATGCTGGTCATGACCCAGCCTTGGCGATAAAAGCGCTTCAACCCCAGCAACAGGTATAGCGGCAGCCACACCAACAAGACGCGCTCAGCCCCGGTCAGGATGCTGTGCACCAAGCCGGGTTCGAGCAGGCCCCGCAAGGCGTCAATGCCAACGTACAGCAACAAACTGATGCACAAAAAGGCATGGCTATGCAGAGCCAGGATCAAGTGCTCCATGTAAAGCCGGCGCTTGAACAGATAAGCGAACTTGAGCATCAGCGCAAAAATCGGCAGCAGTACAAAAAAGGTCTGCGGCAGTGTTTGCAGCACGGTTTCCAACAGCAAGCGCGGCTCGCCCTCCACTTTCTCCATGTTGGCGTCGGCGCGGGCGATCATCCGATTCAACCATTCGTTGACGCCCGCAGGCAGACTTTCGATGCGGACGGGGTTACTGACCGCGTCCCACGGCGCATCACCGAAGGTGAGTGAGCCACGACGTCTGGCTGGGGCCACAGTTCGCGCGTCTGCCGCCGGCTGAGCCAATTCATCGATGCGCCGCTGGGCAGAGTCGCGCACAGAATCCATGCCGATCTCGATGCCGACCTGTCCCGGAGAATCGACCAGCTTGGCCTGCTCTCGCTGCATTTCGGCCAAAAGGTGGTCGCGCAGTTTCTCAACCTCGGCAACCGTGGTCAGCTTGGCGAAGCCGTCGCCATCGAATTGCACCGCGTCATTCAGCGCTGGGTCGACCCACACCTTGAGTACAAAGAAGCTGACGATGCAAAGAAATACGAACAAGCGCACCGGGCTGACATAGCGCACACGGCGGCCAGCGACATATTCGTTGCTCAGATAGCCCGGTCGGTAGAACAGCGGCCCCAGCGTGCGCACGGTGCGTGAATCGAAGTCGAACACGCTGTCGAGAAAGTCGCCGAGGATGCTGCCGAAATGGCGAACCAAGCCCTTCACCGGCTGACCACAGCGGTAGCAGTGATCGCCCAACATCGGCACGCCGCAATTGCTGCAGGCTCGGGACGTCGTGTTTGCGTCTGGCTGGGCTTGGTTCATTGAGCAGGCGTTGGCTTGGTCGCCGCAAAGGGTAGCGCAGCAGCAGCCAAGCGGCGCGCCGCAAGGGTTTTCGCGACGCCGTGATGACGCATCACTACACTACGCGGCCGCGCACCGCGCCAAAACTGCCTTGTTGATCGCTGAGATGTCTTCCGGTCGCCTCACCCAAGAGATGCGCGCATCCTTCGCGCTGGCCTTGCCGCTGGTACTCGGGCAGTTGGCGTCGGTTGCCATGAACGTGATCGACACCTTGATCGCGGGACATCACAGCGCCCAAGCGCTGGCAGGCGTGGCGGTCGGTAGTGCGGTGTGGTCACTGGTGTTCCTGATTCTGATTGGCGTGCTGATGGTGGTGCCGCCTTCGGTCAGCCACTTGAATGGCGCACGCCGCCGGCATGAGATTGGCGCGCTGTTTCGGCAAGCGGCTTGGTTGGCGGCGGGTATGGGCTGCGCCCTTCTGCTGCTGGTGCGTAGCAGCGGGCCGCTGCTGGCGGCGATGGGCATCGACCCGTTAGTGCGGCCAGGCGCACAGGCGTTTCTTGCGGGCATTTCGTGGGGGGCACCAGCGCTCGCGCTATATCTGGCGTTTCGCTACGTCAGCGAGGGTGTGGCGTTGACGCGGCCAACGATGGTGTTCGGAATCGGTGCGCTGTTGCTGCTGGCGCCGCTCGGCTACGGCTTGATGCACGGCACCTTTGGTATGCCGTCGCTGGGGCCATATGGCTTGGGTTTGGCGACCTCGATCGTGCTGTGGCTGCAAGCGCTGGGTTTGTTGGCTTGGTTATGGCGGTCGCCGAGATACGCAGACCTGGGTTTGTTCGAGCGCTTTGACTGGCCACAGTGGGCACCGATACGCGAGCTTCTGACGCTGGGCCTACCGATGGGTGTCGCAATTTTTATGGAAGGCAGTCTGTTTGTTGCCACCGCCTTGATCATTGGCACGCTCGGCTTGGTCGCCGTCGCCGCGCATCAGATTGCCATCAACATCGCGTCGGCGTGCTTCATGCTGCCGCTCGGAATCGCGATGGCCACCACGGTGCGGGTGGGCTTCGCGGCCGGGGCGGGGGATCGATCCGGAGTGCGTTGGGCGGCGGGCGGTGGCTACGCCCTTTCCGCGATTGCGCAGCTAATGACGGCGGCGGTACTGGTGTTTGGCGCTTCAGCGATTGCCAACGCCTATACGCGCGATGCCGACGTGGCCTTGCTCGCGACCCAGTTGATGGGATTTGCCGCGCTGTTCCAACTCTCAGACGGTCTGCAAGCCGCGTCCGGCGGCGCGTTGCGGGGCATCAAGGACACTCGGGTACCGATGGTGATTACCCTGCTTTCCTATTGGGGCATTGGCATGCCGCTTGGTTGGTGGCTTGGAATCGTTCAAGGCCAGGGCGCCGCTGGCATGTGGATCGGATTGATTGGTGGCCTGAGTGCAGCCGCCGTGCTGATGACTTGGCGCTTTGTCGCCTTGAGTCGCGGCGACCATCCGCAGATTTCAATTGGCTAACCGCATCTAACAGGCAATAACGACGGATTGCGAAGCTTTGGCTGTGATCCGATTGGCCGGATTGTTAGCGCCGCTATGAAGAAGGTTAATTGCGCATGGGGCTTGATCGAGCGCCAAACCTGCCCCATCCATCAGCTAGTAACCGTCATCGCCAATGACCATTAGCCGATGGCAGACCCTGCGGCACCCCGTATGCTTTCGTCAGCCTTTCAGGATTTTCCGCAATGACTCCGCGCCAGCCCAATTTCGTTCTGCGCTTCTTCCGCGGTCTATGGGACACGCTCAATTTTGGCCGCCGGCTGATCCTGAATGTCATTTTCCTGCTGATTCTTGGCGTCATTGTGGTCGGCGTGTTCTCTGGTGGGCCCTCCCTAGAAAAGCGCACTACGCTAATGATTGAGCCACAAGGCGACATCGTTGAGCAGTACAGTGTGGCGCCGTTGGATCGCGCCATCGCGCGAGCACAAGGAGCGGAGGTGCCGGAGGTGCTGCTGCGCGATCTGTTGCGCGCGCTGCAAGCCGCCGCCACCGATGACCGCATCGAGCGTATCGCGCTGCGCACCGACGGCATCAGTTACGTCGGCTTTGCCGCACTGCATGATTTAGCCAAGGCATTGACTGCCGTGCGCGCTGCCGGCAAGCAAGTGATTGCTTACGCCGACTCGATGGATCAAAAGCAGTATTTTCTGGCCGCCCAAGCCGACGAGATCTATCTGCATCCGGAGGGCTTGGTGTGGCTGGAAGGCTTGTCCAGCTATCGCGCCTATTACCGCGAGGCACTGGAAGACAAGCTTGGCTTGAACGTGCACCTTTTCCGAGTCGGTGAATACAAGAGTTTTGGCGAGCCCTACATTCTCGATGCGCCGTCGGAAGCCGCCATTACTTCCACCAACTTTTGGATGCAAGACATTTGGGACCGCTGGCTCGACGAAGTGGCGGCCGCGCGCGAGCTGGATGCAGACGAGTTGCAGGCGCGCATCAACCGCAGTGATGAGGAGCTTGCCGCCGTCAAAGGCGATGCGGCCGCCTTGGCGACCCGTTGGGGCCTCATCGATGGCGTGCTCAATGAAGACGAAGCCTACGACCTGTTGGTCCAGCGCGGCAGTGCGGATGCCGAAGGCGAATTAGTTGCCACCGACTTGGCCAGCTATCTGGGCGTGTTGGACGCAGCCAAGAATCCGCTCGACGCTCGTCCCCAAATCGCCGTCGTCGTCGCTCAGGGCGACATACTTGACGGCGAACAACCGCCAGGGTCGGTCGGTGGTCCCAGCACCGCCGCCTTGATTCAGCAGGCGCGCGAGGACGAAGACGTCAAAGCACTGCTGTTGCGTGTCGATTCTCCGGGCGGATCGGTGTTCGCCTCCGAGCAGATTCGTCGCGAAATTGCGCTTACCCGCGAGGCAGGCAAGCCGGTGATCGCTTCGATGGCGAGTGTGGCCGCCTCCGGTGGCTACTGGATTTCGATGAATGCCAATGAGATTTGGGCCGACCCGAGCACGATCACTGGCTCAATCGGCATCTTTGGCTTGCTGTTTACTGCGCCGGAGACCTTGAAGAAGCTGGGCGTCAATGTGGCCGGCAGCGGCACCACCGAGTTGGCCGGTGCATTCGATCTGCGCAAACCGCTGGAGCCGATGCTGGGCCGGATGGTGCAATCGATGATCGACAAGGGCTATCGCGACTTCATCGGCAAGGTCGCTGAGGCGCGTAACAGCGAGCCTGAAACCATCGATATCGTGGCACGTGGCCGGGTATGGAGCGGTGCGCAAGCACAAGAACGCGGATTAGTGGACTCGTTGGGCGGGTTGCAAGACGCGATGGCCGCTGCCGCCAAGCTCGCAGGTCTCAAGGATGGCGAATATCAGGTGACCTACATCGAAGAGGCGCTCAGTCCGTTTGAGCAATTCATCGATTCCGCCACCCGCAATCCGAGCGCGCGCCGCGCCGTCGCCTCGATCGCGTGGGTAGCATCGCCGTTGGGCAACCTGCCAATCGATGCGAGAACGCGGGCGCAACTCGCAGCAGATTTGCCCTGGTTGCTGCCGCCACCGCCGGGAGCGCGACCATTTCGCGGCGTGGTTCATTGCTTCTGTTCGCTCTAGTCCGAACTTAGCTGGCGGTCAAGGCGTGGTCGAGCTCCAACCCTCGATCACCGCCAATCCTTCAATCGCCTCGATGTCGACATCCAATTGCCGCTGCCGCTGCCGCAACACCGACGCCTCCGCCGGCGCTTGCGCAATTTTTGCATCCAAGCTACGTCGTTCGGTGCGCAACTCGTTCAAGCTGCGGCCCAATTCGTGCGCCTCACGATAGCTGGCGTTAACACAACCAGGCAGTGCGGCGATGCCCCTGCCGCCTTGCTGCCAGCCATCGAGAGGTTGGCAATCGGCCGCAGGCGAGTGGCAACCTGCAACACTGAAGAGAATCAGAACAGTCGCACAAACGTAGGGCAATCGCATAAATCGAGGGCGTGCGCTGGCTGGGGTGGATGTCTATCCTAGCCCGAATGTCCGCCGCTATTTTCCCGCCCTGATGTTCAACTTCTTCGCTCAGCCATGACCGACCCTCGCTGGTGTCTAGATGGTCAGCTCGCGCTGGTAACCGGCGCTAGCGCGGGCATCGGCCGCGCGATTGCAGTTGAACTACTCGGTCGCGGCGCCGATGTGCTGATCACCGCGCGGGAGGCTGATCCGCTGGAGTTAGCTCGTGAAGAACTGACCGAACGCTTTCCCGCGCGCGAAGTGCTGGCATTCCCGGCTGACGTCGCTGACGTCGAGCAGCGTCGCGCTTTGCTTGACTGGGTCGAGGACCTCGGTGACGGGCTGCATCTGTTGGTCAACAACGCGGGTTGCAACGTCACTCTGCCGGCGCTCGACTATGACGACACGCAATGGCGGCATATATTCGAAACCAACACGTTTGCCGCTTGGCAGCTTTGCCGCTTGGCACATCCGCTGTTGGCACGCCACGCAGCGACCGCAATCGTCAACGTCGGCTCCGTCTCTGGCTCAATCCACGTGCGTAGCGGTGCCCCCTACGGCATGAGCAAAGCCGCTTTGCATCAGCTCACCCGCAACCTGGCCTGTGAATGGGCGAGCGACGGAATTCGGGTCAATGCCGTACTGCCTTGGTACATCCGAACACGCCGGACGAGTGGTCCACTCGCCGATCCCGACTACCTGGACTCGGTCATCGACCGCACCCCGTTGGGGCGCATTGGCTCTACCGAAGAGGTCGCCGCCGCGGTCGCGTTTCTATGTTTGCCGGCAGCAAGCTACATCAGCGGACAATGCCTTGCCGTCGATGGAGGCTTTCTGGCGCATGGGTTTTGAGCGGAATTGCCTGCTAGACCACAGTGCTTTTACTGCTCAGTAACCGCAGTGCTCCTGCAGCAGGAGACGCAGGGCTGCTGACTTTGGCTCCAAGACCGCACGATCGCTCGATTGGCTATTGAAAATTACCCGCTCGATCTGATCTCGCTGCGCTGCATAGCGCGCGCAGGATTGCTCCGAACTCAATCGGTAGCAACGCTCCTCGACATACACCAAGGGTGCGGAGCCTGTGTCCTGTCCCATCGTAGTGCGCGGTCCGGTCGGTGGACGAACCGACGGCTGCGGTAAGCGCTCACCCACGCGCCCAAACAGTTGCCGTGGCGCATAGGGATCGCGTCCCACCACCCAGAGCGGGACATAGCGTCCACGGCCGATGCCATCCGCCGACTCACGCTCTTGACCATCAAAGTCCACGCATGTCCATAGCGTTGGTGGTGGGCTCTGGACAGTCTCATCCAATGGCGGCTTTAATTCGTGTGAATTCTCCGGCACCCGCGAAATTGGTCGAATTGCGCTGGGTTGAGCATCAATGGGACGGCGCAATTGCCGTAGTGTCTGCTCGCTACCCGGCGGACAGGGATGATCCTGCA
>JANNWF010000532.1:0-7944 GCA_031408455.1 Pseudoxanthomonas sp.
CCGCCTGCGGGTGGATTCCGGCGTGCGCCGGAAGGACGGGGTTGGGGGTGTTTGGCGAGTCTTGAGTTCGATAGAGCACCTCTAAACCCGGTAAGCCACCGCCTTCATCACCGCGCTGGCCAGTCGCATCAGCCTTGGCACCGGTGCGGGCAACGCGCGTGCTCCAGCAGCTTGCGCAGCTTGTCCATGCGCCGCTTCATCGGCTTGCATCTGGCTGACGATCTCGCGGCTGCGCTGGTCAGCAATGGGTAGCGAGTGCAGGTGTTCGCCCAGATGCGCTTCGACTTGCCGCTCAGTTTCGACGACGAAACCCAAGTTGTAGCCGTCGCCCGCCATGCCGGCCGCCAGCCCCATCGCGTAGCTACCGGCGTACCAAAGTGGATTGAGCAGGCTGCCGCGGCTGTCTAGCTCACGTAAGCGCTCGCCACACCAAGCCAAGTGGTCGCCTTCTTCGGACGCGGCATGCAACAGCGCCGCCTTGGTGGTGGGATCACGCGCCACCGCGGCTTGTCCGAAATACAGCGCCTGCGCGCATACCTCGCCGGTGTGATTGACCCGCATCAGGCCAGCCGAGTGCTTGCGCTGCGCGTCGTCCAAGTCATTGCTGTGCGATTGCGCAGGGCTCGCGCGCTGCGCGGCTTGCGTCGCCCCCAGCGAGGTGGTGAGCGCTCGCTCGGCTTCGATCAATAAGCGGTCGATCACGGAGAAAGTGCGTGTAGTTGGGTTCATGACAGTGCGCTCGATGGATGCCGCATGACGATTGAATTCATTGCAAATGCTCGGCGAGGCGTTCAATGGGATGTTGCGTGCGCATGTTCGAGTGTCGCTCACTGAGGCCGGCAGCCAAGTGAATTCGGCAGCCGACGTTGGCGGAGCAAAGTGTGCTGGCAGCGGAACCACTCATGGAGTTCAACAGACCTGAACACAGCACATTGGCGCGTTCGGGGTCGATCAATGCATTGCTGCCGGCAGCGCCGCAACAACCGCGGTCTGGAAGTGATTCGACGCGAAGACCTGGGATCGCCGCAAGCACCTTTACCGCCGCATCGGATCGACCAACCGCTGTGGCTTGAGTGCAGGGCGTATGCACGATCACGCTGTCGCTGGATGCGCGCAGTGGCAGCGTCGGCAAGGCTGCATCATCGGCGACGAAGGCGAGCAATTCATGCACGGGCACGCCGGTGGGCGCCGACGCTGTGCGCAGGTCGGCATAGCAACCACTGGCGGCGACTAACACGGCCGTGCAACCCGCGGTGTCGGCCATCAATGCTTGACGCGTGGAGACCGCTTGCGCGGCGGCACCAGCGAGTTCGCCGGCATGTCGATGCAATGCACCACAACACAGCGGACCCGACGGCAGCCACACATCCCAGCCCAACCGCGTCAGCACTTGGATGGCGGCCCGGTGGACGTCGGCATCCAGACGTTGCGCGACACAGCCAGTGAACAAGGCCAGGCGGCCACGCGAGACGCCTCGGGCTGCATGAATGCCAGCGCGCGCAGGGGACGCTGGTATCGCCGGCACCGACGGAATCCAACGCGATGGCAGCAGTGTTTGCGCAAGCCGCAGCACGGGCCAGCCCAGTGTGAGCGGCCAGCGTTTGGCAATCGCCCATTCCAATCCACGTTGTCGCCAATCGGGTGCTCGCTTACTTCTCACCAGCGCGCGAGCGTCTGCCATCAACGCATCGAAGGTGACGCCAGCGGGACACACGCTTTCGCAACGTCGGCAGCTGAGACAGTGATCTAGTGCGTCCGCGGCATCGCCAAATGCTTCACCTAATCGGTATTGCGCCAAGGCCGCCGCCAAGCTGATCCGCCCGCGCGGCGATTCGGTTTCGGTTTGGCTGATGGCGTAAGTAGGGCAGTGCGGCTGGCACAATCCGCAGCGCACGCAGGCTTGCGTCTGCTGCAATAGTCGCTGCGCGACCTCATCGGGTCGGAGCAGATCGCTACGAGAACCGTCGCGACGGGACTCGTTTTGGCTGGGCAATTCGACGCTGCTCAAGTAGGACACCTGATGGCCAACAGACCCTGATAAAGCTTGCGATCAGCCGTGCAGATTAGCACGCACGAACCAGTGCGAAGGTTTCGGGCTTGCGCAAAACCAGTATCCCGACTACTATTCCGCTCCTTTCTTTTCCGTTTGCCCTTTGGAGCTTTATGAAGACCATTAGCGCCAAGCCGGAGACCGTGAAGCGCGACTGGTACGTCGTCGACGCTACCGGCAAGACGCTAGGTCGTCTGTGCTCCGAGCTCGCCCGCCGCCTGCGCGGCAAGCACAAGCCCATCTACACTCCGCACGTTGATACCGGCGACTATTTGGTCGTCATCAACGCCGAGAAGATCCACACCACCGGCAACAAGCTGCAAGACAAGCTGTATCACCGGTTCACCGGCCACATCGGTAACCTGAAGACGCAGAGCCTTGGTCAGATGTTGTCTGGTGCACACCCTGAGCGCGTGATCGAGATCAGCGTCAAGGGCATGCTGCCGAAGAATCCTCTGGGTCGCGCGATGTATCGCAAGCTCAAGGTCTACGCCGGCGCCGATCACCCGCACACCGCGCAACAGCCGCAAGTACTCGATATCTAAGGCACGTAGACACCATGGCGATTTCGCAAAACTACGGCACTGGCCGTCGCAAGTCCTCCACCGCCCGCGTGTTTCTGCGCAAGGGCACCGGCAACATCGTCGTCAACGACAAGCCGCTCGACCAGTCTTTCGGCCGGCAGACCGCGCGCATGATCGTGCGCCAGCCGTTGATCCTTACCCAGTTGACCGAGAAGTTCGACATTCTGGTGACGGCAGACGGCGGCGGCACCACCGGCCAAGCCGGCGCGATCCGTCTCGGCATCTCGCGCGCCCTGGTCGAGTTCGACGAGAGCCTGCGTCCCTCGCTGCGCCGCGCCGGTTTCATGACCCGCGACGCCCGCGAAGTCGAGCGCAAGAAGGTCGGCCTGCACAAAGCCCGCCGCGCGACCCAGTTCTCCAAGCGCTAAGCCTCACTGCTCTGATCTGGAGCGGACGGGCGCCGATATCGGCGCGTCGTCCAGCCCGCAAAGCTGGCGATCCGGTTTTGGGGGATCGTCCAACGGTAGGACTGCAGCCTCTGACGCTGCCTATCTAGGTTCGAATCCTAGTCCCCCAGCCACACAAGAACCCTCGCGCAAGCGGGGGTTTTTGTTTTCTGGTGCTCGCATCGTGCTAGAACACCCAGCCTAACCTCAGCCGGGCACCACGCGCGCATGTTCGAGCAGACTTTCAAGAACATCGACGACATCCTGCACAAGGATGCCGGTTGTACGTCGGAGCTGGACTACACCGAGCAGTCGTCGTGGCTGCTGTTCCTCAAGTACCTGGATGCGCTGGAGCGCGACAAGGCGGCGGAGGCGGCGCTGGAGGGGCGGGGTTACGAGTTCATCCTCGGCAGCACGTTCCGCCGGGAAGTGTGGGCGGCGCCGAAGGGTGCGGATGGCAGGCTCGATCACAATGCAGCGCTCACCGGCGATGACCTACGCGATTTCGTCAATCGGCAGCTGTTCCCATATCTGGCGGGCTTCAAACAGCGCGCCAGTGGGCCGAACACCATCGAGTACAAGATTGGTGAGGTCTTCGGGGAGATCAAGAACAAGATCCAGAGCGGCTACAACCTGCGCGATGTGATCGATCGCATCGACGAGCTGCGCTTCGGCTCGCAGAACGAGAAGCACGAACTCTCGCATCTGTACGAAGCCAAGATCCGCAACATGGGCAACGCCGGGCGCAATGGCGGCGAGTACTACACGCCGCGGCCGCTGATCCGCGCGATGATCAAGGTGCTGGCACCAAAGATCGGTGAGCGCATCTACGACGGCGCCTGCGGCTCGGCCGGCTTTCTGTGCGAGGCCTATGACTATCTGCTGCCGCAAGCGAGCAAGGCCGACGATCTGCTGACGCTGCAAACGCGCACCTTTTTCGGCAAGGAGAAGAAGAGCTTGGCCTATGTCATCGCGATCATGAACATGATCCTGCACGGCATCGAGGCACCGAACATCGTCCACGCCAACACGTTGGCCGACAACATCAGCGACATCCAGGACCGCGACCGCTATGACGTGATCCTGGCCAACCCGCCGTTCGGCGGCAAGGAACGCAAGGAGGTCCAGCAGAACTTCCCGATCAAGACCGGCGAGACCGCCTTTCTGTTCCTGCAGCACTTCATCAAGACGCTGAAAGCCGGCGGCCGCGCCGCCATCGTCATCAAGAACACCTTCCTGTCCAACACCGACAACGCCAGCACCAGCATCCGCAAACTGCTGCTGGAAAGTTGCAACCTGCATACCGTGCTCGACTGTCCCGGCGGCACCTTTCAGGGCGCCGGCGTGAAGACCGTGGTGCTGTTCTTCGAGAAAGGCGCGCCGACGCGCAAGGTCTGGTTTTACCAGCTGAACCCGGGCCGCAACCTCGGCAAGACCAACCCGCTCAACGACGACGACTTGAATGACTTCGTCGTGCGTCAACGCAGCTTCGCCGACTCGCCGCAGAGCTGGTCGGTCGACGTGGGCAGCATCGACCCCAAGACCTGGGATCTGTCGGTCAAGAATCCGAACGGCGGCGATGAAGTCGCGCTGCGCACGCCGCAGGAGATTCTCGACGAGATCGCGGCGCTGGATGCGGAGAGTGCGGAGGTGTTGGCGGCAATCAGGGTGCTGTTGTGATGTTGCCCTTCGCGTTCGCTCTGAGCACATCAATGGGCTTGCCGAGTCCATTCATCCTTCCACAGGCTCAGCATCAACAAGCAAAGGTAGAGCAACGGAAGAGGTCAACTTCGTGAGTTTCTGGGTCTACATCCTCCGCTGCGCCGATGGCAGTTACTACACCGGTCACACGGACAACCTGGAACAACGCATCGCTCAGCACCACGCCGGCACCTTCGTCACGTGCTACACCTACAAGCGCCGCCCGCTTCAACTGGCCTTTTCGCAAGACTTTCCAACGCGTGAGGCAGCGCTGACTGCCGAGCTACAGATCAAGGGTTGGGGCCGAAAGAAAAAGGAAGCAATGATGCGCGGCGATTGGACGGAAGTGTCGCGTCTATCGCACACCGCCAAAAGCGCCGTTCGCCCTGAGCCTGTCGAAGGGCCTGCCGAGTCCGTTCATCCTTCGACAAGCTCAGGACGAACGGGTGGGGGGTTGCCGTGAACGTGGGGTGGCCAAGAAAGCAACTAGGCGAGATTGCAATTCACTCGCTGGGAAAAATGCTCGACAGGGCGAAGAACAAGGGCGAGCCCAGACCGTATCTCCGCAACCTCAATGTGCGCTGGTTTGAGTTCGATCTGTCGGATCTCCTGCAGATGAGAATTCTTCCGGAGGAAGAAGATCGCTACTCCGTCCGTAAAGGCGACTTGGTCATTTGCGAAGGCGGATACCCAGGGCGCGCAGCCGTCTGGGAGCGCGATGAGTCCATCTTCTTTCAGAAGGCGCTGCACCGCGTCCGATTCCACGAGCCGTCGCATGCGCGCTGGTGCCTTTACTACTTGCTCAGCGAAGACCTCTCTGGACGCCTACGCCAGCATTTCAACGGCACAGGTATTCAGCACTTCACCCGTGCCGCACTCAGCGGGTTTCCCATCCCAGTGCCTACGACTGAGCAGATTGCACGCATCGTCGCCATCCTCGACGAAGCGTTCGAGGGCATCGCCACCGCCAAGGCCAACGCCGAAAGGAACCTGCAGCACGCCCGCGAACTGTTGGAAAGCTATCTCGCGGAGGCGTTCTCAGGATGTGGCGAAGCAATACGGCTTTCGCTCTGCGCCACCCACATTTCTGATGGCGACCATGCGCCGCCCCCCAAATCACCGACCGGCGTCCCGTTCATCACCATTTCCAACATTGACAAACAAACGCGTCGCATCGACTTCAGCGAGACCTTTACGGTGTCTAGAGAGTACTTTGATGCGCTCAAGCCACATCGGAAGCCTAGGAAGGGCGACGTTCTGTACACAGTCACGGGTTCTTTCGGGATTCCGGTTCTCGTCGATGACGACATTGAGTTCTGCTTTCAGCGCCATATCGGCCTCATTCGTCCGACAGCAGACGTTGATAGTCGATGGCTGACCTACGCGCTGCTCTCGCCTCAAGCTCGGTTGCAGGCTGAGGCAGGCGCTACGGGCACCGCGCAGCGGACGGTATCGCTTGGGGTACTGAGGGACGTGACGGTGCCAAGACTCGCATTGGAGAAACAGCGCGAAGTTGCCGCACGAATCGATGTCATTTCTGACGAGAACGCCCGTCTCCAAGCGACCATCAGAGCGAAGCTCACCGCCCTCGACGAACTCAGCAGGTGGCCATGGTGCTCACGCTCGACGAGCAACGGATCGAAGACGATGCCACCTCCTTCGCAAAGGCCAACAAGAAGGCCATCGCCAAGCGCCTGACCGACCCTTCGATCTACATCGCGGAGGCCGAGCCGGTTTCGGTATTCATGGCCAGCTCCCCGGGCGCAGGCAAGACTGAGGCCGCCCTGGAACTGCTGGAGAGGATCGGCGGCTCAGGATCGACCCGGACGAGTTACGCAGCGAATTCCCGGGCTATACCGGCAGCAATTGTGGCTATGGCATAGTCGCGCCATGAACTTCTTCCTCAAGCCCAAGCCCACTGCGAACACCAACTTTTCGGAGTTCATCCGGAACGCCTCGTCGGCCGAGAAAAAAAAGGTCTATTCCACGGTCCTTCTCAAGGCAACCGAGCGGCAGAAGCGGGTGATGGAGGCTGCGGGCGCGTCCCCGGCCAAGGCCAGCGGGTCTCGCTAGCTGGAACTCGTGCGGTTGCTTGGAGAATGTGGCCGAGCGTGAAGACCGCGAAGTGCGCCTGCGCGTCGCTGCGTGAAATTGTTGCTGGACGAGAAAAGCTGCGCACCTTGCGCCGGGGTCTGAAAGACCGGCGACGCCTGGCATGGTTCGGTTGAATTCGCCCGAATCGAACGATTCGACTAGCATGGTGACAGCCACACCCACGAGACAGCTTATGCAGACCCTCACCGCCAATGAAGCCAAGACTCGTTTCGGCGAGCTTCTGGACATGGCCCAGCGTGAGCCGGTGCGGGTCACGCGCCACAATCGGGTTGTCGGCGTGGTGGTCAGTGCGCAGGACTTCGAGGCCATGCGTGTGTTTTATGCGAACCGGCTGCTCGGCACGATGGCGGCATCGGCTGATGAAGCCGGGGCGGCAGGAATGACGCCCGCCCGGCTGGACGAACTGTTGGCGGACGAGAGTTGAGTCGGTGGCCGGATCGACGCGACAACGCGTCGTGCTCGACACCAATATCTGGATCAGCGCTTGGCTGACCAGGCTCGGCGCGCCCGCCGAAGTGGTGCGTCGATCCATCCTCGATGCGGAAGTGGTGTTCACGTCAGCCAGTTTCGACGAGTTGCATACGCGTTTGTGGCGACCCAAGTTTGATCGCTATCTAAGCATGGAGCACCGCACCCGCTTGCTGCAGGACACCGCCGCGATCGCTTGGTGGGCGGAAGTGCCGGCGGAACTTTCCCAGCAGTCCTTCAGCCGCGATCCGGACGATGACCGGATCGTGCATGCAGCGATTGCGGGTGGTGCCCGCTGGCTGGTGTCTGGGGACAAGGACCTTTTGGACGTGGCGGATGTCATCGCCAAGTCGGGCGTGACCGTGGTCACGCCCGCCGACGCGCTGCGCATGCCTGATTTTTGCGTTGCCCGATGAACGAAGCCGAGACCCGCCCGCGCGCCAATCCGGGTGGCGACGATCCGCCGCGACCGCCAATCGATCCGCCGCCGCGACCGGCGAAGGTCAGGATCAAATTGGCCGACGGTAAGGAACGCGCGATCCAGCATATGAGCGCGACGTTGTTCATGGGTGCTGATGGACGGCCGATGTCGGCCGCTCAATTTCTCGAATCCCTGTTCGGCGCGCTCCCCGAGTTTTTC